>JAISSS010000089.1 GCA_031272965.1 Bacteroidales bacterium
ATAGTTTGTATGATTTTTTTTGTTTTGCAACTACAAAATTACAAACTTTAGGGCGATTTCTTGTCGCCCTTTTTCGTCATCTCAAAAAAAATTATTATTTTTGTCGGTCAGTAATGAAAACTATTATTTTCAGACATTAGACGTAACGGGCACAGCGTTTGGTTGCAAACTTGAAAAATTTTTTTCCGGCTCTGTTTTGGTATGAGATACGAGCAAGGCAATGGAATACGGATACTGATTACTCAAGTTTCCCACCTTTTTTCCGCCGGTGGTGCGGGCGCCCAAGATGACTTGAGCGGAAATTCGCTCCGGAAGTACAAATAATTATGGATACCTGCAACAGTCCCGCTACAAAATGTACGTTTCCTGTATATCCACCTGTATATCAAGCGATTATATTGGATTAATGAATCGTTAAATCTTTTGGCGGTCAACAAAAAAGTGATGTTATTTGAAAATATATTACTATCTTTCAGATAGTAATATAAAAAAATCTGTGAAAAACTGGCAATTTTCCACAGATACGCTTATAACCAAATTGACTTTTCCCTTAAGCGCGGAAAGTGAGGGATTCGAACCCCCGGTACCCCGAAGGGTACAACAGATTTCGAGTCTGCCCCGATCGACCACTCCGGCAACTTTCCGTTTTTGCGTCGCAAAGGTATATAAAAATTCCACACGCCGGTCAAAAAAAAGAGGAATGTTATTAAATTAATTTTTTTTCCAGTGCTATGCGGACGAGCTGTGCGGTGTTATGGACGTCCAATTTAAAGCCCAGGTTTTTGCGGTAGCTTTTAACGGTCTGTTCGGCGAGGCACATTTTGTCGGCGATTTCGGCGTTAGACAGGCCTGCGACGATGTGTTTCAGCAGTTCTTTTTCGCGTCCGGTAAGTATTATGTGGTCGTTACTGTGTCGCATGATGGTTTTAATCTCGTCGCAGAAGAATCGCTGGCCGTCAGCCACGGTGTTAATACCTTCGAGGATTTCTTCGGAGGTGGCATTTTTCAGCACATATCCCATTGCCCCGCTCTCCATTGCGCGTGTAACCACGGCGATTTCGGCGTATGTGGTGAGCATAATCACTTTAAGGTCGGGGTATTTTTTTATCAGCTCGCCACACAGCTCGCAGCCGTCGCCGTCGGGCAGTCCCACATCGAGTAGCAATACATCCGGCAGCTCGAATTTCAGCATGTTTCGGGCGCTTTTCACAGAGTAGGCCTTGTCGATTACGGTAACAGTACCCTGTTCATTTATCAGTTTCTCAAGCGAATCCACTATCATGCGGTGGTCGTCAACAATGGAAACGCGGATTTGAGGTTCCATAGACTGTGTTTTTATACTTTGCAAAAATAGCGATTTTTTCCATAGCGGTTAAATGCAGGGGCGATGGTGGTGCCCCTGCATTTTCCGATTTCTGCGATTAAGCCTGCTGTGCGGCGAGCAGGATTTCGAGGATTTTCTTGCCGGCGGCCGACACGCTGGTGCCGGGGCCGAAGATGGCCACCACGCCCGCGTCATAGAGGAACTGATAGTCTTGCGGGGGTATTACGCCGCCCGCCACGACCATGATGTCGTCGCGGCCGAGTTTTTTCAGTTCTTCGATAACGGCAGGAATCAGCGTTTTATGGCCGGCGGCCAGCGAGGAGACGCCCAGCACGTGGACATCGTTTTCCACGGCTTGTTTGGCCGATTCTTCGGGGGTCTGGAACAGCGGGCCCATGTCCACATCGAAGCCGATGTCGGCATAGCCGGTTGCCACCACTTTGCCGCCGCGGTCGTGGCCGTCCTGGCCCATTTTGGCTATCATGATGCGCGGCTGGCGGCCTTCTGTTTCGGCGAATTTCTTAGCCATCTCCCGCGCTTCGCGGAAGGTCTGGTCTTGTTTGCTTTCTGATGAGTACACTCCGGATATTGTTCTGATGATTGCTTTATACCGGCCCACGATTTTTTCGCAGGCGTATGATATTTCGCCCAGTGAGGCGCGTTTTTGTGCGGCTTTCACGGAGAGGTCGAGCAGGTTGCCCTCGCCAGTTTCCACGCAGCGGGTGATAGCGGCTAAGGCCTGCTGTACGTCAGCCTCGTTACGCTCGGTGCGCAGTTTGTTGAGGCGTTCTATCTGTGCCTGCCGCACGGCGGTGTTGTCGATTTCGAGGATGTCGATAGGGTCTTCTTTATCGAGGCGGTATTTGTTGACGCCCACGATGGTTTGCAGGCCGCTGTCGATGCGTCCCTGCGTACGGGCGGCGGCTTCTTCGATGCGCATCTTCGGGATTCCGGTTTCGATAGCCTTGGCCATGCCGCCGAGTTTCTCGATTTCCTGAATCAGTTCCCAGCCCTTATGTGCCAATTCGTTGGTGAGCGATTCCACGTAGTAGGAACCGGCCCAGGGGTCAACACTGCGGCAAATTTCGGTTTCCTGCTGGATATACAGCTGGGTGTTGCGGGCTATGCGGGCGGAGAAGTCGGTGGGCAGCGCGATAGCCTCGTCTAAGGCGTTGGTGTGCAGCGACTGGGTATGTCCCAATGCGGCGGCCATAGCCTCGATAGCGGTACGTCCCACGTTGTTGAACGGGTCCTGTTCGGTGAGCGACCATCCCGACGTCTGGCAGTGTGTACGTAGCGCCAGCGATTTATCGCTTTTGGGATTAAACTGTTTGACGATTTTAGCCCACAACATTCGCGCGGCTCGCATCTTGGCGATTTCCATGAAGTGATTCATGCCGATTCCCCAGAAGAAGGACAGACGCGGGGCGAAGGCGTCGATGTCTAACCCCGCTTTCACGCCGGTGCGCAGGTAGTCCCAGCCGTCAGCCAGCGTGTAGGCCATTTCCAGGTCGGCAGTGGCGCCGGCTTCCTGCATGTGGTAGCCCGAAATGGAAATCGAGTTGAACTTCGGCATGTTCTTCGAGGTAAACTCAAAGATGTCGGCGATAATTTTCATCGAAAATTCGGGCGGATATATGTAGGTGTTGCGCACCATAAATTCCTTGAGGATGTCGTTCTGGATGGTGCCGGACAGCTCGCCCATTTTCGCGCCCTGTTCGAGTGCAGTAACGATGTAGAAGGCCATGACCGGCAATACGGCGCCGTTCATGGTCATCGACACTGACATCTGGTTGAGCGGAATCTGGTCGAAGAGGATTTTCATGTCGAGGATTGAGTCGATGGCTACGCCGGCTTTGCCCACGTCGCCCACCACACGGGGGTGGTCGGAATCATAGCCGCGGTGTGTGGCGAGGTCGAAAGCTACGGACAGTCCTTTCTGGCCGGCGGCGAGGTTGCGGCGGTAGAAGGCATTCGATTCTTCGGCGGTAGAGAAGCCTGCATACTGGCGGATGGTCCACGGACGCATGGCATACATCACCGAATAGGGGCCGCGCAGGAACGGCGGCAGGCCGGCGGCATAGTTCAGGTGTTCCATACCTGCCAGGTCGTCTTTGGTATAGACGGCACGTACGGGGATTTGTTCCGGCGTAATCCAGTCTTTTTCGAGGTTGTGTTCGGAGAGCCAGGCCGCGCTGTCGCTTTTGGCTGTCGCTTTCTTTATATTTATGCTTTTATAATCGGGCTTCATGTTATTTTAATAAGAGATATTGGTAACGTTGCAGTTCGTCGAGCAGGTTGCTTTTGACGTGGATGAAATTGGTGATTCCCTGTGCTTTGAGGTCGTCGGTGCAGGCGGGGGCTCCGGCTACCACGAAGATTTTGTCTTTGGTCAGCGCGAATGTGGCGGGTGCAAGCGTCGCGTATTCGTCGTCAGAGCTGCACAGCACGATGATGTCGGCGCCGGCTTTACGGGCGGCGGCCACGCCTTCTTCGACGGTTGCGAAGCCGTTGTTGTCCTGTACGCTGAATCCGGCTACGGCAAAGAAGTTGCAGGAGAACTGGGCGCGGGCCATGCGCATGGTCTGGTCGCCGATGGTGAGCATGAAAGCTAACGGGCGTTTGCCGGTCTTGGCGGCGCGGTCGGTGGCGGCGCGGAGTTTTTCAAAGGCCTGTGCGCCGCGGCGCTGTGTGATGGTCTCTATTTCTGCGGCCTTGTCAGTGAGGTCTTTCGGTTCAAACACTGAGGGGCAATATTTGTCAACGTCATAATGTTCGGTGAAGTTGGGGAACTGGTTGACGCCCAGCATATTTTCGCGGCGTGTGGCCACATCGTTGCAGCGTTTGTCGCCGGAGGTTTTCACCAATGTCTGGATGAATCCTTCTTTCGCGGCGGCGATGAATCCGCCCTTTTCCTGGATTTGCAGGAAGAGTTTCCATGTTTCGTCGGCAACGAGTGCAGTGAGTTCCTCGATATAGTAGGAGCCGGCGGCCGGGTCAACGATTTTGTCGAAGTGTGATTCTTCCTTGAGCAGCAGTTGTTGGTTGCGGGCGATGCGTTCCGAAAATTCGGTGGGCGTTTCGTAAACCGCGTTGAAGGGCAGCACGGTGATTGAGCTGACGCCGCCCAGCGCGGCGCTCATGGCCTCGGTTTGAGTGCGCAACAGGTTTACGTAGGGGTCATAGAAGGCCATGTTCCATTTGCTGGTTTCGGCATTTACGCACATTTTTCCGGCACATTTGCAGCCGCATTTGCTGACGGGTTTCCAGGCGTCCACCAGCTCGGCCCACAGCAGGCGGGCGGCGCGGAATCCGGCAATCTGCATGAAGTAGTCAGCGCCGATGCTGAGGTTGAACTTTATTTTTCGGGCTATTTCGTTCACGGCAACGCCCGCCTCATCGAGCAGGCTGATGTATTCGGCGCCCTGCGCCAGCGCGAAGGCCAATTCTTGCACGACGGTGGCTCCGGCATTGCCGAAGTTCTTCCCGTTGACCGTCAACACGCGGAAGTTGCTGAAGTCGGCGGTGCGCTCTACCAAGTATTTGGCGGTCTCCACCGAATAGTCCAATCCTTTATGGAAGCGTCCGCGCAGCAGGTAGCCGCTTAGCGGGTCATAACCGATTGATATTTTGAGGCTTTGAGGCTCATAGCCGCCGCTTTCGATGAATGCGAGCAGGGCGTCAACCAATTGCCGGTTATAGCATTTGCTGACGAAGTTGAGCTCTACGGCTTGCAGGGCTATGTCTTTGAGCAGGGTGTTAATGTCGGCCACTGTCCATTCGCGGGATTCCTGCATGATGAAGCCCAGCGATGTTACGCCTTTCATGAGCACGTCCAACGCCTTGCGGTTGGCGGCTTCGAGGTCTGTAACGTCAATATCCTGCCGGACGAGCCAGTCATTGTCGCGGGTCTTGGTTCCCCTGACAAACGGAAATTCGTTGGGCAGCACGTCCAAATAGTCAATTCGGGCGAGGTCTTCCTGCCGGTAATACGGCTGTACGGGGAATCCCTCGTTGGTGCGCCACACTAATTTGCGGTCGAAGTCGGCTCCTTTGAGGTCAGCAATGACCTTATTTCTCCATGCTTCGGCGGAAACGGGCGGAAATTCTTCAAAAAGTTTGTTATATTTTTCTGCCATAAATGTAACTGTTAAAAACGGCGCAAAATTAACTTTTTATCGCCAAAGAAGCGCAGAAATGCACATTATTTTTAACAGCAGCTAAGCAAAAGATAATAATTGGAACGAAAACGGAGTTTGATGTTAAATAAAAGATTATCTTACTGTTATTCCGTTGTTGCGCAGGTATGTTTTCAGGTCGGGGATGCTGATTTCGCGGTAGTGGAATATGCTGGCCGCTAATCCGGCGTCCGCATTACCGAGAGTAAACACGTCGCGGAAGTGTTGCATAGAGCCGGCGCCGCCCGATGCGATGACGGGGATTTTCAACATGCCGGTCATGCGGGCGAGTTCGACATTCGCGAAGCCGTTTTTGGTGCCGTCGTGGTCCATAGAGGTGAACAATATTTCACCTGCCCCGCGATTCTCGGCCTCTTTTGCCCACGAAAACAGCTCCCTGTCGGTGGGTATGCGGCCACCATTGACAGTAACGGTCCATACGCCGTCATAGTTTTTGGCGTCGATGGCTGTAACTACAAACTGGCTGCCGAAGTGCTGCGCCATCTCGTCGATGAGGTTGGGGTTCCGCACGGCGGAAGAATTGATGCTGATTTTGTCGGCTCCGGCGCACAGCAGGGCGTCGGCGTCGCGCAGCTCGCTGATGCCGCCCCCCACCGTAAAGGGGATGTTCAGCTCGCGGGCTATGCGCTTTACCAGTTCCACGAAAGTTTTGCGGCCTTCGTGCGTGGCAGTGATGTCGAGAAACACTAATTCGTCGGCGCCCTGTTCGGCATACAGCGCACCGAGTTCTACGGGGTCGCCAACACTCTTGATGTTCACGAAGTTAATGCCTTTCACGGTTTGGCCGTCCTTGATGTCGAGGCATGGGATGATACGTTTTGCTAACATGAGATGAATTTGCTGATTTGGGTGAGCGTGATGCGGTTTTCATAGAGGGCTTTGCCGGTGATTACAGCCGGTATTCCGGCCTCGTCGAGGTGGTGGATGTCATCCATTGATGCCACGCCGCCGCTGGCGATGAGTTCCATTGCGGGGAAGCGGTGCAGGATGTCGCGGTAGAGCTCAATGGCGGGGCCTGTTAACATGCCGTCGCGGGCGATGTCGGTGGAGATGAGCCTGCTGATGCCCTCTTTTGCATAACTGTCGATGAAGTCGAGGATTGGCAGCGCGGAGACCTCCTCCCAGCCTGAGACGGCAATACGCCCGTCTTTGGCGTCAGCGCCCAGTATGATGCGTCGGGGGCCATATCTTTGCAGCCATCCGAGGAACAGCTCGCGGGCATTGACGGCCACACTGCCGCCGGTAATCATGGCCGCGCCACATTCAAAGGCTATGCGCAGGTCATCGTCCGACTTCAGGCCGCCACCGAAATCCACCTCTAAGGCGGTACGGGCAGTGATTGCTTCCAGCGTCCTGTAATTGACGATGTGTCGGGCACGGGCGCCGTCGAGGTCAACAAGATGCAGCCGCCTGATTCCGGCGTCTTCAAACATGCGGGCAACTTCCAGCGGATTCTCGTTATAGACGGTCTTGCGGCTGTAGTCGCCCTGCGCGAGGCGGACGCATTTGCCCTCAATAATATCTATGGCCGGAATGATAGTGATTTTGCCTGCCATATATCAGAGTTTCAGGAAATTACTTAATATTTTTGCGCCAACGGTTCCGCTTTTTTCGGGATGGAACTGGGTGGCGTAGAAGTTGTCGCGATGCAGCGCCGCGCTGAACGGGACGATGTAGTCGGTTACAGCGGCTGTATGTTCGCCGGTTGCGGCATAATACGAGTGCACAAAATAGACGTAGCCGTCGTCGGCCATGCCGTCGAACAGGGGGCTGCGCAGACGGGCGATATTGTTCCATCCGATGTGCGGCACCTTGTCGGCATGTTCGCGGTCAGGCGCAGGCCGAAACCGCTGTACCCGCTCGTCAAAGATTCCCAGACAGGGGGTGTCGCCCTCTTCCGAATAGCTGCACATCAGTTGCAGCCCCAGACAGATTCCCAGAACAGGCTGCGTAAGCCGGGGCAACAGCAGGTCGAGGCCTTCCCGTTTGAGATAGGCCATTGTGGTAGCGGCCTCGCCAACACCGGGAAATATCACGCGGTCGGCCGCACGAATCCGCGCATGGTCGCCGGTGATGCAGGCATCAACCCCCAGCCGTGCCAGCGCATTGCGCACCGATTCTATATTCCCGGCATTATACTTTATTATAACTACATCCATCTCTTTATTTATGATGTTTTAGCGGTGCAAAGGTACACATTTTCGGCAAAACACAACTGAATAAGTGCTAAATATTAACTGTCTTGAACCATGATTCATCTGATTGCCATGATTTTTTGGGCACACGCAAAGGACACAAGGAAACGCAAAGGACACAAGGAAAGAACCCTTATTGTTCCAAGCGCCCTTAGTAGCCGGAATTGCCATCAAAACATTCCTTATCCTTTATTAATATGCTGAAAATCAGGGAATAATGGCAATATGTGTGCCCAAAAAGAATGTACTATTTTTGTTGGCAATAATGCTGTTCCAATTCGAGCAGATATTTTTTTGCGGCAAGCCCGCCGCCATAACCGGTAAGTGAATTGTCGCTGCCCACGACGCGGTGGCAGGGGGCGAAAATTGATATGGCGTTGGCGCCATTAGCATTGGCAACGGCCCTGACAGCTCGCGGCAAGCCGAGATGCATGGCCTGCCCTGCGTATGAAACCGTCGCTCCGTAAGGTATTTCAAGCAATTGTTGCCATACGCGCTTCTGAAAGTCCGTACCCGTAAACAGCAACGGGACATCAAACATGGTGCGTTTTCCCGCAAAATATTCATCCAACTGCGCGGCCGCATACTGAATGACTTCCGACGCGCTTTCTCTGTAGTTCGCCTGCAGGTCGCGGTGCAAGCGCCTGTTCACATTCTCACTGTGCATCCCGTTCACCCAGTTGCAAAGGCACAGCTTGTCGCCATATGCCCCGAGCAGCAAATCGCCGCAGGGAGCATGATAACGTTGAATATGGATAACATCTGAAGGTTTTGCGCCTCTTTTGTCAGGCTCTTGTTGGGCAATATCAGTCAGCCCTTCGACAGCGCCGCCTGCCACCGCCCATAAATAAAGGCTCGCCACACTGCCGTGAGGAGAAAAACGCCTGCGATATTTCTCGAATTGCAGGCGGTCTATTTTTTTATGATGATATATCATCCGCAGGCCGCGTTGAATAGCCGCATCTCCAAAGCTCAGAACATCAGGTCGCTGCATCGAAAACAGCATCAGCATTTCGGCGCTCCATACGCCAATGCCATTAAGTTTGGTAAGGGCAGCACAGACCTCTGCGTCAGTCATGTCGGTCAATGAATGAATATCAAATTCGCCGCTAAGAATTTTGTGGGCTGCTTCCTGAATGTACGCGGCCTTGCGGCCCGAAATGCCGACAGCTTGCAGCTCATCCAAAGAAATACTGCACACTGTTTCGGGAGTGATGCGTTCCAGCCGTGCCTGCATCTTTTGCCATACCGTTTCGTGAGTTTTCGTTGAAATCTGTTGCCCCACAATAGAATGTACGAGCGCCGTAAAGAGGTCCGGAATAACCTGCCGTTTCACCCTGCCGACTTTTGCAATCACCGCAGCCAATCGGCGGTCAGCCTTTGTAAGGAAAGCTATTTCTTTCTCTCCATAATGGAAATAATTTGCAGCCATATTTATCCTTCACTTTTGCAGATTAAGTTACGGTCGCCAAAGGCATCGTCTATTCGGCCAACGGGTGGCCAGTATTTGTGTTCGGCCAGCCATGGCAACGGGAAGGCGGCCTGGCGCCGGCTGTACGGATGTGTCCACACATCGCTGACCACCGCCTCGGCAGTATGGGGCGCGTTTTTCAGAGGGTTGTCAGACTTGTCGGAGACGCCACTGATGATGTCCTGTATCTCGCTGTATATCTGCTTCATAGCATCAATAAAGCGGTCAATTTCCTGCTTCGATTCGCTCTCGGTAGGTTCAATCATCAGCGTTCCATGGACGGGGAACGAAAGAGTAGGCGCATGGAAGCCGAAATCCATCAGGCGTTTAGCGATGTCCGCTTCGGTAACGCCCGCTTCGGCTTTGAGGTGGCGACATTCGAGAATCAGTTCGTGGGCTACACGGCCATTGGCGCCGGAATAGACCACCCCGTAAGTGTCTTTGAGGCATGCCGCGATGTAGTTTGCATTGAGGATAGCCATTTCTGTGGCGTGTTTAAGGCCATCGGCGCCGAGCATTTTTATATATCCGTAAGTAACAGGCAGCATGGAGGCGCTGCCCCACGGGGCGGCAGAGACGGCGGAAATGCCGATATGTCCGTTGTTCATCACCGGATGCGAGGGCAGGAAGTCCACCAGATGGGGGGCGACCGCGATGGGGCCTACGCCCGGTCCGCCACCGCCATGCGGACTGGCAAAGGTCTTGTGCAGGTTGAGGTGGCATATATCCGCTCCCAGCTGGTGCGGATTCGTAAGGCCTACCTGCGCGTTCATGTTGGCGCCGTCCATATATACCTGCCCGCCGTTTTCATGGATTATGCGGCACATCTCAACAATGGAGGCCTCAAAAACACCATGCGTCGAGGGGTATGTAACCATAAAGACGGCCAGTGTATCGCGGTATTCTTCGGCTTTCTGACGCAGGGCGGGCACATCAATATTCCCGTCAGCATCGCAGGGGGTAACTACCACTGTCATGCCGGCCATAGCCGCGCTGGCAGGGTTGGTGCCATGCGCCGAGGCGGGAATCAGCGCCACATTGCGTCGCGTGTCGCCGCGGCTGAGGTGCCATGCACGGATGACCATCAGTCCCGCATATTCGCCCGCCGCCCCGGAATTGGGTTGCAGGCTCGCATCTGCGAAGCCGGTGATTTCGGCCAAATCGCGTCGCAGCTCTTCCATCATCTCCTGATAGCCCCGCGCCTGATTCTTGGGCACAAACGGATGAATTCCGCCGAACTCTATCCAGCTCAGAGGCAGCATCTCGGTAGCAGCGTTCAGCTTCATAGTACACGAGCCGAGCGGTATCATCGAGTGTACCAGCGAGATGTCCCAGTGCTCCAGCTGCTTGATATAGCGCAACATCTCCGTTTCGGAGCGGTATTTTCGGAACACCTCCTGCCGCATGAACGCCGTGCGGCGACGCTTGTCGGGACTGACCACGCTCACGGACGGGTATTCCGTGATGGTTGGGTACCGCTTGTTGGCAGCTTTGGCAAACACCTCTATTATCCAGTTTATATCATCGAGGTTTGTGGTCTCGTCAATACTGAGGCCTACTTCTCCGTTTCCGAAATAGCGGAAGTTCATTTCGAGTTCGAGCGATAGCCATTCAATGTCTTCGCATTTTACGTGTTTTGGCAGCACGAAGCGGATAGTGTCGAAGTAGTCGCGGTTAAGCTGACGGTATCCGAGTTTGGTGATTTCGCGGTCGAGCAGGGCGGCGATGCGGTGTACGCGCTTGGCGATTTGCAGGATGCCTTCCGGCCCGTGATAAACGGCATAGAATCCGGCCATAGTTGCCAGCAATGCCTGGGCGGTGCAGATGTTAGAGGTGGCACGTTCGCGTTTGATGTGCTGTTCGCGGGTTTGCAGCGCCATCCGCAGGGCACGGTTGCCATGACAGTCGCGGGAGATGCCGATAATACGGCCGGGCATGTCGCGTTTGAACTCTTCGCGGGCAGCAAAGAACGCGGCATGGGGGCCGCCATAACCCATCGGTATTCCGAAGCGCTGCGTACTGCCCAATACCACATCGGCCTCCCATTCTCCGGGCGGCACAAGCATGGCCAGACTGAGCAGGTCTGCTGCAACTGCTATTTTTGCACCCCCGGCATGCGCCTGTTTCACCAGGTCAGCCCACACAATTACCTCTCCATTGGAATTGGGATATTGAACAATAGCTCCAATTACATCGCCTCCAAAACGGAACTCGGCAGCATCGGCGATGCGCAGGTCAATGCCCAGCGGCAAAGCACGGGTCTGTAGCACATCCAATGTCTGCGGCCATAAATAGCGGTCAGCCAACACCACATTGGCGCCCGCTTTTTCCTGCGCCCGCGTCCGGGTATGCATGAAAAGCAGCATGGCTTCGGCCGCGGCAGTGGCCTCGTCAAGCAGCGAGGCGTTGGCTATGGGCATGGCGGTCAGCTCGCATACCATGGTCTGGAAATTGAGCAACGCCTCCAGCCGCCCCTGCGAAATCTCCGCCTGGTAAGGGGTGTATGAGGTGTACCACGCGGGATTCTCAAGCACGTTACGCAGAATCACCGCCGGAGTAATCGTGTCGTAATAGCCCATGCCGATATAGGTGTTAAAGACCCTGTTCTTTTGCGCCAGCGCCAGAATTTTGCGGTAATATTGCCGCTCGGTGAGACCATCTTCGAGGCGCAGGGGGCTTTCGAGCCGTATGTTTGCAGGAACGGTCTGCTCTATCAGCTCGTCTAACGAGGCCACGCCGATTCTGTCGAGCATCTCCTTGAGGTCGCTCTCACGCGGGCCGATATGTCGGGTTACAAACTTGTCGTTTGCCATATATTTACTGAATTTACTGAATTTAAAAGTGCAAAAATACTAAAAGTCCCTGAAATCAGACAGTATTAAAAAAAAAGTTTTACTTTTGCGGCATGATTTTAAAAAGAGTTTGTTTTATGAAACATTTGTTCTTTATTGCAGGGCTGATGCTGTTAAATACGGTGGCGCCTGCGCAATGGCATCCGGCGGGCGACCGCATAAAAACCGTGTGGGGCGAAAATATATCCCCCGATAATGTACTGCCGGAATACCCGCGTCCGATTCTTGCCCGGACGGAATGGCAAAACCTTAACGGATTATGGGACTTCACAACTGCCGCCGCTGCCGCCGACGTGCCAGCCGACTATCCCGAAAAAATCCTCGTGCCGTTCCCGTTAGAATCAAGCCTGTCAGGATTAGCCCGCCAAATCGACGAAAAACACGTTATGTGGTACCGGCGGACGTTCACCATTCCCCGAACATGGAATAAGCGCCGCATAATACTGCACTTCGGAGCAGTGGACTGGAAAACCGACGTGTTCGTGAACGGCATCAAGGTCGGCTCTCATACCGGCGGCTATGCACCGTTCTCCTTCGACATTACCCCCTTCCTTCACACCGGCCGCCAGACATTGCTCGTCCGCGTGTGGGACCCTACCGACAAGTATTTCCAGCCGCGTGGCAAACAGGTAAGCCAGCCTGACGGCATCGTATATACCCCTTCTTCCGGCATCTGGCAAACAGTATGGATGGAACCCGTCGCCGAAAAACATATAGTAGCCCTGAAAACGCTCCCGGATGTGGACAGGTCAGTGTTTACACTCAATATCACAACGCAAAACCACGACCCGCAGGACTATGTGGAAGTCCTGCTGTTCGATGGCGATAAAACAGTGGCCTCTGTCAAGTCTGTAGTTTCCGAAGCAGTAACGCTCAGGGTTCCCGAAGCAAAATTGTGGTCTCCCGATTCGCCGTTCCTTTATGGTCTGAAAATCAGCCTGTTCAGCGGGGGCAAACCGGTTGACCGGATAACATCGTATTGCGCTCTGCGAAAAATATCTGTAAAACGCGATGCCAGCGGCATAATGCGTATGCAGCTGAATAATAAAGACCTGATTCATCTGGGTCTGCTTGACCAGGGATTCTGGCCGGACGGACTGCATACCGCCCCATCCGACGAGGCTCTCAAATACGATATTGTAACAGCTAAAGAACTCGGTTATAATATGTTACGCAAACATATAAAGGTAGAACCGGCCCGATGGTACACATGGTGCGACCGGCTGGGCATCCTCGTATGGCAGGACATGCCCAGCGGCGACAACCATTGGAACCCCACTGAACGCAACCTCAACTTAGACTGTTCCCTACCGGCAAGCCCTAATCCTGCTCATGAAAACTTCCTCAAAGAGTGGAAAGAGATTATTGATGCCTTGTATTCCTACCCGTCAATCGTGATGTGGGTGCCGTTTAATGAGGGCTGGGGACGGTTTAACACTGCGGAGGTCTCGGCCTGCACAAAAGCCTGGGACCCCTCACGCCTGCTGAACACCGACACTGGCGGTAATAACCTGCTTGACGGCGACCTGCTCGACGTACACACTTATCCCGAACCGCGGCTGACTCTCTACGACGCCAAACGTCCCGTCCTGCTGGGCGAATACGGCGGCATCGCGCTCGTCGCCACCGACCACCTCTGGCAACCAGACAAGAACTTCGGATATGTGCAGTTCGCTTCCCAAAAAGAAGCTACCGACAAGTACGAAGAGTACGCAAAAATGCTGTACGAGCTGATTTTTAAGGGCTTTTCCGGCGCTGTTTATACTCAACTCTCCGACGTGGAAGGCGAAGCCAACGGTCTGCTCTCGTATGACCGTAAAGTGCTCAAACTTGACGCCGACCGGCTACGGACGCTCAACCGTAAAATTGTCGAGGCGCTGGAACGGTGATACAGGGGAACGGTCAGGCGGCTACATGAGCGCTTTCATCTCCCGAATCAGGGCGCTGAGGTCGAGCAGCTCGCCGGAGGTAATCAGGGCGCCGACTAAGACGCCCAATATGCCGTGAGAGTTAATGTTTTGGCCGGTCTGATACAGATTTTGGATTTTTGTGCGCTGTGATACGATAATTTGCAGGGGCTTGTTACAGTCGCGCAGGATTCCGTACATGGCGCCCTTTTCCGTGCCGGTATAGTCGGCGTATGTCAGGGGCGTTGATGTATAATATCGGCTGATGTTAGCCTTAGTGCCTGGCATTTGCTTTTCCAATTCCTCTAACAGTTTTTCGGCTTTCCGGCGTTTGAAGGCGTTATAGTCGTCGCCGCGGTTCCCTTGTGGCCGGTTTTCCCACTGTGCCACCTCTTCATAGTTCATGTATGAAATCAGGACGGCCCCATCGGCGTATTTTTGTTCTTCTTTTGAACACAGGTGCATATACAGGAAGCTGTCGGGCCATGTGTCGGGATTATAGTTGCCGCCTTCCCAGACATCCGGGCGGTTGTAGTGGTACAGGTTGGAATTGAAATATGGTTCGACGTCATTTTTGAACCGAATATAGACGGTAAAGTTTGAGATGGTATTTTCCAGGCCGAGTATTCTGTTGCGGTCGATTTTACGGAGTTGATTTTGCGGTTCGATGAGGCCGACGGTACGTGCCGGATGCAGGCCGGAGATGACGTAATCGGCAGCAATTTCCTCGCCGGTGTGCAGCTTTATGCTGTGTGCCTTGCCATTTGCGCACTTTATTCGGGTCACGCAGGATTTGGAGCGGATGTTGCCGCCCATTTCGGTTATTGAGCGACACAGCGAGCGAACTATGCAGTCGCTTCCACCCACGATGCGGTAGGCGCTTTTATTGTAGAAGTCGTTGATGAAAGCGGGAATATAGAGGGGCGTTTTGCCGCGTACCCCCGCATACAGGGGCAGGTTTCCGGCCAGCACCTGCCGCAGCCGCGGATTCGTTGTTACCGAATCGAAGAAATCGCTGGCACAGGTCTTGACGAAATCAGGGTTCAACACGGTTACCGAATCGGGTAGCCGGAACGAATAGAGCGGCGAGTTCTCGGCGACTTCCCTTATCGTCGCCCAATAGCGGGTTAATGCTGCCCGCTCGGCCGGGAAATGCTGAGACATGGAATCAATGAACTGCTCGTAGCCATTGGCATAGCCATACCACTTGCCCGCAATGGAAATGATGTCGTAAGCGGCGCTGTCTAATGCCGACAGTTTTACATCAGGTAACAGTCCCAGATAGCGAAAGAACTGCCACAGTACTTGCCCCTCGTCCATGCTGCCGATATAGTGCATCCCCGTTTCGAACTTCACTTTTGCCCGCCGGAACGTTTGCAGACACCCGCCTAACTGACCGTTCTTTTCAAAAATGCTGACGTTATAACCGTGTTTGGCCAGAATATAACCACAAGCCAGCCCGCCTAACCCGCTCCCGATAATAACAACGCGCTTATCCACCTTCGTATAGCTTTTTAAATTTCGCGGCAAAGATAGCATAAAATTTTCAATTACACACAAACGAATAAAAATATTGGCGAGGAAACAGCCCCGCCAATCCGTCCAACCGATGAGTTTTCTTATA
>JAISSS010000106.1 GCA_031272965.1 Bacteroidales bacterium
AGCAAAAACTGGGCTAACAGTAAACAGGTTACCCAGATGAAGACGAACTTCAAAACTGCAAAACAGACGCTTCGAACAAGCAATTCCAATTTGCATGTTCGCGCTATCAACGGCTGTTGTTACGGTCGCGACACAAGACCGGACAAAGGCGACTACTACAAGTATTGCGGTCAGGAGTTCTGGACTTTTATTTCCGGCGACGAAAATTTATATCTTGACATTATAGAACCGCTTGGTTATAAGGCAAGAGAGCGCAACGATGAATTTCAAAAATCATATAATCAAATGATTACGCTATTCATTCAGCAATTTATCGATGAATACTGCGATGAAAATGGCAGCATAAACTGGCAAAAAATTGTACGTTTGAATGCAGGTAGGACAATTAATAAAAGAAAAAAATAAACTGACTATAAGCCCAAATTTTAATAATTAATATAGTTTCTAATGAAAAGATGTATTCTTATTTTTGCCGTATTATGCGGCTGTGCCGGATTTGCGAAGCAGCCGGAGTTGAAGTTTCGTGCTGACGGGACATTTAAAATCCTGCAGATGACGGATTTTCATTTTAAGGCGGCGGATACGCTGTCGAATAAGGCGTTGCGCAACATCAACCGGATGCTTGATTTGGAGCAGCCGGATTTTGTAGCCCTCACCGGCGACCTGATATATGGTTCGCCGGGACGTGAGGGGCTGGAACGGCTACTGGAGCCGCTCATTCGCCGGAAAATTCCATACGCCGTCGTATGGGGGAATCACGACGACCACGACTGCGACATGAGCCGTCGCGAAATGCAGGCCTTCGTGGAAAAGCAGCCCTGTAACACCGGTTTCCGCGTGAACGGGATTGACGAGGCGAGCGAGAGCGTCTTTAATGTCCGTGTTACGGGCAGCAAGAGCGCCAAAACTGCTCTCGTGATGTGGTTCATGGATTCCGGCACGAGCATTGCCCCTGCGGAAGGGGAACGCGGCTACGGCTGGATTTCCTATCCGCAAATTGAGTGGTATAACCGCGAGAGCCGCGCCATAACGAAGGCCAATGGCGGGAAGCCCGTTCCGGCGCTGGCTTTCTACCATATTCCGGTACCGGAATACAACGAGGCCATACGGGACACAAATTCGATATTCATCGGCAACAAGTTTGAGCCGGTGGCATGTCCCAAGCTCAATTCGGGATTCTTCACTGCCACCCGCATCAATGGCGATGTGATGGGACATTTCTGTGGCCACGAACACGACAACGATTTCATAACCCTGTGGCACGGTATAGCGTTAGCTTACGGACGCTTCTCCGGCGGTGATACGGGATACAACCACCTCGACTACGTCGGCGGGCGCGTAATCCTGCTGAAAGAAGGTGAACGCAAGTTCGAAACATACATCCGCCTGTATAACGGCGACCTCATTCAGCGGGCATATTTCCCCGAAGGTACCCGCAAAATAGAGTTCTGAGAAATTGGCTGTACACAGCAATATCCCACGCAACATTCCTCACTCCTGCCGCTCTTTTTCAGATACGGCAAGGGGGTGAGGAATTTTCTGCATTTATACATGTGTATTGCGTGTTCAAATATGCTATAAATCCGTCATTCATCCCTTTCAGGAGTATAGTTCATTCCGTTACAGCTCCCGCCGTAGTCGGGCTACGGGGATACCGAGCTGTTCGCGGTATTTGGCCACGGTACGGCGGGCAATGGGGAACTGCTTCTCGTGCAGGATATTAGTCAGGTGGTCGTCGGTAAGCGGGTGCCGCTTGTCTTCTTTGGCGATGCAGTCTTCCAAAATCTTCTTGATTTCATGAGTGGAGACTTCCTCGCCGGTGTCCTTATGCATCCCTTCGGAGAAGAAATATTTCAGGGGGAAGATTCCGAAATGCGTCTGTATGTATTTGCTGTTCGATACGCGGGAGATGGTTGACACGTCGAGGCCGGTGCGGTCGGCGATGTCTTTGAGAATCATGGGTTTCAGCTTGGCCTCGTCGCCGTCCTTGAAATATTCCCGCTGGAAGTCGATGATTTCGGTCATGGTGAGCAGCAGGGTTTGCTGGCGTTGCTGGATAGCATCGACAAAGCTGCGGGCCGATTCCATCTTCTGGCGGACAAACTGGATAGCTTCCTTTTCCTTGCTCGACACGCTTTTGCGGCGGGCGTAGTTGTGCAGCATTTCCTTATATTCGCTGTTCATTTTGAGTTCGGGGACGTTGCTGTGGGTAAGCGAGAGATTAAATTCGCCATCGTCATTGTCGAGGATGAAGTCGGGGATGATGGTCTGGTTAGCCTTGTTGAGGGGGCTGCTGTATGCACTGCCGGGCTTGGGATTGAGCTTGAGTATTTCCTCAATGGCGGCCTTCAGTTCGGCTTCCGATACCTCGTTCTTACGGCAGATTTTGTCGTAGTGTTTCTTCGTGAACTCGTCGAAGTTGTTTTCGAGGATGTTGCAGGCTAAATGTATAGCGTCCGAATCTTTCTTGCGCTTGAGCTGTAGCAGCAGACATTCACGGATATTGCGGGCGCCCACACCGGGCGGGTCGAAGTTCTGGATGATACGCAATATTCCCTCTAACTGCTCGTCGGTGGTCTGTATCTGGTTAAAGGCAAGGTCGTCGCAGATTGAGGGGATATCGCGGCGCAGGTAGCCGTCGTCATCAATATTGCCGATGATATATTCAGCCCATTTCTGCTCGTCGTCGGAGAGGTGCGCCAGACCGAGCTGTTCGAGCATGAACTCGTGGAAGCTTTTGCCGCCTGCAAAGGGTATGTCCGGTTGCTTGTCATTTTTCGAGTAGTTGTTGGCCATGAGGCGGTATTCCGGCACGTCATCGTCAGCGCCTATGTAATAGTCGTCGTCGTGGCTGTCGCCTTCGCGGTTGTCGGCGGATTCGGCAGCAGGTTGCTGTTCGGCAGGTGTGTCGGGCGTGTCGCCTTCGATTTCCAGTACCGGATTTTCTTCCATTTCTTTTTTTATGCGCTGCTCCAGTTCGGCAGTGGGGATTTCCAGCAGTTTGATGACCTGAATCTGCTGCGGGGTCAGTTTTTGCTGCTGTTTTTGTTGAAGAATGAGTTTGTGTCCGGCCATAGTATCATTTTTTTTATTAACGGTGTTTTAAAATTCCGCGTTTTTGGGCGTTCGCGGGAAAGCTATCACGTCGCGGATGTTTCCCATTCCGGTAACAAAGAGTATGAATCTCTCGAAGCCGAGGCCGAATCCGGCATGGGGTACGGTTCCGAAGCGGCGGGTATCCAGATACCACCACATCTCTTCGACGGGGACGCCCATTTCGGCCATCCGCGTGGTGAGCTTGTCATAATCGGCCTCGCGTTCCGAGCCGCCGATGATTTCGCCGATTTGCGGGAACAGCACGTCCATCGCGGCAACGGTCTTGCCATCGGCGTTCTGCTTCATGTAGAACGCTTTGATTTCTTTGGGATAATTTATCAGAATCACGGGCTTCCGGAAGTGCTTCTCTACTAAATAGCGCTCGTGTTCGCTTTGCAGGTCAACGCCCCATTCCACGGGGAACTGGAACTTGCCTTTCTGGTAGGTTTTTGAGTTCCGCAGGATGTCAATCGCCTCGGTATATGTGCATCGTGCGAAGTCGTTGTTCAGCACGAATTGCAGCTTCTCCACCAGCTCCATTGACCGCTGGTCGGCGGGTTTGTCTTTTTCCTCGTTCTGCAGCCGCGTACTTAGGAAGCGCAGGTCGTCCATGCAGTTATCCAATGCGTATTTTGTGAGGAATTTGAGGAAATCTTCGGCCAAATCCATATTATCGTGGATGTCGTAGAAGGCCATTTCGGGTTCAATCATCCAAAATTCGGCCAAATGGCGGGTTGTATTGGAGTTTTCGGCACGAAAAGTGGGGCCGAAGGTATATATCTCGCCGAGTGCGGTAGCGCCCAATTCGCCTTCGAGCTGGCCGGAAACGGTGAGGTTGGTGGAACGTCCGAAGAAATCCTGCGTGAAGTCCACGCCGCCGCCCTCATTAAGAGGGGGTTGCTTTGCGGGCAGGGTAGTAACGCGGAACATCTGACCGGCGCCTTCAGCGTCAGAGGCAGTGATGATGGGCGTATGCAGGTAATAGAAGCCCCTGTCGTTGAAGTACTTGTGAATGGCGTAAGCCATTGCATGGCGGATTCTGAACACGGCGCTGAATGTGGCGGTGCGGAAGCGCAGATGCGCCTGCTCGCGCAGAAATTCGAGGCTGTGCTTCTTGGGCTGCATGGGGAACTTTTCAGGGTCAGCTTTGCCATAAATAACGATGCTGTCGGCCTGGAGCTCAACGGCTTGCCCGCTGCCCTGCGAGGCGGTAAGCATACCGGTAACGGCCAGCGAGGCCCCCGTATTGATGTCTTTCAGCAGCTCCTCGCCGAAGCGCTCCACGTCAGCCACTATTTGCAGGTTATTAATCGTAGAGCCGTCGTTCAGCGCGATGAAGTTCACGTTCTTGGCTGAGCGTTTGGTACGTACCCAGCCTTTTACCAGCGCCGGCCGACCGGTCGGGGCGTCCGTGAGAATTTGTTTGATTTTTTCCCGTTTCATTAAAAAAACTTTCAATAAATTTCCCTGCAAAGGTACATCTTTCTGCGCAATGTTCGACAAAAAACACATTTTTTTCCTGAGATATGATTTTTTCATCACCATTTTACAGCGCTCCGGCCAATGAAATTTATAATTGGTGCCTATCGTACATCCTCCTCCGTTTTTATCAACAGAGGTATTAAATTAAATTTTCACGCCGTAACAGTCAGAAATCCAAAAAAAACACCTAATTTTGTATTTCACTTGATATTATCGGTGAACAAAATCGGAAAGAAATGAAGATAAAAATTATAAATACATCACGGAATCCGTTGCCGGCTTACAGCACGGCGCTATCGGCCGGAATGGACCTGCGGGCGAACCTCACACAGCCGCTGTCGTTGAAGCCTCTGCAACGCGCACTCGTCCCCACCGGGCTGTTCATCCAGCTGCCTGCAGGATTTGAGGCGCAAATACGGCCCCGCAGCGGCTTAGCTATAAAACGCGGAATTACCGTGCTCAATTCACCCGGAACTATTGACGCCGACTACCGCGGCGAAATTCAGGTCATCCTGATTAACCTCTCTACTGACGAGTTCATCATTGAACCCGGAGAACGCATCTGCCAGATGATTATCGCCCGCCATGAAACCGCCGAATGGGAAGAGACCGACGCCTTAGAGTGCAGTGAACGTGGCGAGGGCGGATTCGGACATACCGGTAATAAATAAATAACAATCAACGCATGTTTAAACTGAAGCAATATCTTTTTCAAGTCCTTGCATTATGTCTGTTGGCGACCGGTATCGGCGCATGTGCCACTGCCCGCAGGCAGACAGCTGCGAATACCCCGCTGCAATTGCAGGATGCCCCGGAAACAGCCCTCTCCGACGAGCAACGCAACGAGATGGAGTTCCTCTTTATCCAGGGAATAAACCTCAAGCGGGCCCACAACTTGCAGGAAGCCGCAGCAGTGTTCTCCCGCTGCCTCGAAATAGACCCCAATTCGGCCGCGGCAATGTATGAACTGGCCGGAATACACCTGCTGAACAACGACATGACAAGCGCCTCCCTGATGCTGGAAGCCATCCAGAAAGTCAATAAAACTAATAAATATTACAAAGAAATGCTCGCACAGGTATATCAGGAACGCAAGGAATATGCCAAAGCTGCGGCAATTTACGACGAGCTGGCCAAAATGTTCCCCGAAAATGACGAATATACCTTCCGCAAGGCCGGAATGTTAGCCGTATCCGGAAACTGCGAAGAAAGCCTCGCCATCTACAATGAATTAGAGCAGAAAGTCGGCATGAATATCCAGATTACCAGCGCAAAACAGGCCATTTTTCTGGAACTGAAAAAACCGGACGAGGCCTTGCGCGAAATAAACCGCTTCATCGATTCTTCCCCCAACAGTATTGAGGGGTACAGCCTGCTGGCCGATTTCTATCAAAGTCAGGGGAAAAAAGCGGAAGTGCTGGAAACGTATAACAAAATTCTGCAAATCGAGCCTGATAACGGCGCGATACTCTTCGCCATCGCCGATTACTACCTCGAAGACGGCAAGTTCGACGTCGCATATAACTATGTACTGCAGGCGTTCAACAATGACGAGGTTGACCAGGATGCAAAAGTTCAGTTCTACGTGCTGCTGATGCAGAACAAGCAAAAATCAATGTGGACAGACCGCCAGATTAACGAACTGCTCAATATTCTGCAAGCAAAATACCCTAAAAACTCGGCGCTGTATCCGCTGTTTGCCGACCGCCTGCTGCGGGAGGAAAAACTGCCGGAAGCATACGCATATCTGAAACAGTACCTCAACGAAAGCCCCGAAGACGAGCAGATATGGGAACACCTGCTGTATATTGCCAACGACTTGCAGGACACCGTAAATCTGTATTCGGACAGCAAAAAAGCGCTGGAATATTTCCCAAAGAATCCCGTATTTTGCCTGCTCAATGCTGTGGGCGCCATGCAACGGGACAACTATACCGAAGCCCTTAATGTGCTGGAACGCGGCGCCCCATACGCCCGCAACGAAAAAATGAGGCTCAGCTTTAACATCTATAAAGCGGAAGCCTGCTATAAACTCAACCGCCACAAGGACGCCTTCGCGCTCTTTGAAGAGGTCATCAAAAAAGACCCCGAAAACTATATGTCCATGAACAACTACGCATACTATCTGTCACTGCGTAACGAAGAGTTGGACAAGGCAGAACGCCTCAGCAGCCAAACCGTAAAATCAGACCCCACAAACGACACCTTTCTTGACACCTACGCTTGGGTACTGTTCAAGCAAAAAGAATACGAAAAAGCCAAAACTTATATTGAACTTTCCCTCGAAAATGGCGGCAGCGCCAATGCCGTCATCGTAGAACACTACGGAGACATCCTCTACATGCTCGGCCAGCGTAAAAAAGCTGTCGAACAGTGGAAAAAAGCCAAAGAACTCGGAGAAGGCTCCGATAAATTAGACCAGAAAATCAAGGAATCAAAATATATAGAAAGCCAGAAGCCCTAATAATTAGACAGTTGAATATCAGATATTTATATATTATTGCGACCGTGTTTCCGCTACTGTTTGCCTGCAAAACGGCACAGCAGACGGCGTCGGTACGTCCCAAACCGATTGGGGCCGGACGCCTGCTCCGCAACGTCTCCGAAAACGCCTTTGTATATCGCTGTTTTGAGGTGAAACGTATCAATTGTACAATGGATAACAACGGCGCTCAGACATCGTTTCGGGCCAGCCTGCGCACCGAAAAAGACAACTATATACTGCTGTCTGTCAACAAATTAAGCCTTCCTGTCGCGAAAATACTGCTAACCCCTGACAGCGTAAAGATGGTCAATTATGTGGACAAGTCCTGGTTTGCTGGAACATACGCCTATTTCCGACGACAGCTGAATATTGACGTGGATTTTGAGATGTTACAGGCTATCGTGTCCAACAATGTATTCGTATATGGAGAGGCTGGCGACCGCCCCCTGCGGGACTTCGACGTGAACTGGGATTCGACGATGTATGTGCTGCAATCGTTTAAAGACCGGAAGTTAGACCGGCTCGACCGCAGCGACGAGCGGCGGGAACGGTTCCTGCGCCGCAAAGACCCCATCGTACAATACCTTTACATCGACCCGAAACTGTTCAAAATGCGCCGCTTCTGCCTCGACGACAAAGTGCGCCACGAAATGCTGAACATCAGCTTTGACAGCTTTTCAACCGTTAACGGCCAGCAGTATCCCTCGGAAATGCGCGTCAATTATGCCGGAACATCCTCTCAAATGCTGCTAACCATGAAACTCGCCGGATTCTCTAC
>JAISSS010000133.1 GCA_031272965.1 Bacteroidales bacterium
TGCGCCCGAAAAAGAGCCGCTAAGAGGTTTATATGGCTCCGGCGCGTCCGATTTCTCCGGCGCTGTCGAACATGCTGACATACCTATTGCCAACAGCATTGCTAATGCTGCATTTGAAATACTGCACCCAAAATAGTGGGCAATAAGAGAACACACTTTCGCGGTTCGTTTTATTAACATATTTGATAGATTCATTCCGAATAATTTGAACTTATACTCCGATGACAGTTATTATTTTGCCGTTTTCGAGGGGATATGGTTTCTGAAAGATTTTCTCGTCCCAAGTGAGGCCTGTTCGCTGGTCGAAGATGACGAGCCAGCCTTCGTTGCAGCCGAGTGTGTCCATGTATCCGGCTAACTGTTCGAGGCCTTTTGCGAGGCTCTTCTCGCCGTGCCGGATTTTCAGTTCCATGGGGTAGCGACGGTCTTTGTAACGCATGTAGAGGTCGCATCTATCGCTGTCGGCGGCATATTCGCGGATGATGTCGCCACCGCCGTTGATGACCCGTTGCAGGAAAGCCATCAATATCAGATGTGGGGCGGCTTCTTTGTATTCAAACCGCTCTTTCCATATCCCGCTGTTCTCGCGCCAGAACTGCTGAAAGTCGCCCATCAACAGCGCCATATCGATGCTGCCATCGTTAAAATACTTCGGCATGTCGTATTCCTTGTTGTTGCGCAACAGGTTGTCTTGAAGATTGCCATTAAGCGTACGGGTTATGACCTCGTTGTATATCGGATTGGAAAACTCAATTTTGTCGGGCGTTTTGCGGATAATACCCAAGTCGCTGACATAACTGAAATCTTCTGTTGAGACATCGATATATCCGCCGAGCAGCAGCGGCTCAACCACGCTGCGGACGCGCGGCTCTTTTAACTTTTCGAGCAACTGGTCGATATGCGTATCGCGGCGGATGATGATGTTGTGGATAGCCTGCTCTGCAAGCGCTTGGGTAACGGGTTGGGAATAATCACAATCAAGCAGTTCTTCAATCACCTCGCGGGCAATAGCGTTTACAAGCCATGGTTGTCCCTGCGTCTGGGTGTAAATATATTCAACCGCCTCTTCTTCAAATACCTGTCCCGTTTCTTCGGTATGCTGACGGTAGAGTTCCAAAACCTGCCCAATTGTGAAATTACTGATACTCAAGACTTTAGTAACAATATTGAACGGACTTGAAGTGTGTCTCGATTCGCTGTCGGGGCGTACTTTCCATCTGTAGTCTTTGATATTGCGCATACCAACAAGCGCCAACGAATGTACAAAGGGCACAACGTCACGGTCATTATAGCCTGAACGCAGTTGCCGCAGAAACGAAATCAAAGTGTCCTCGCCCAGACAGTCGGCTTCGTCAAAGAATATTACCAACGGCTTGTCCAATATTTTGCAATAGCGTCTAAGAGTAAGGTATAAGGCATTTGTATAGTCACTAAAATCAATATCCTTTGCAAATTCTTCCTTGTGGGGAAGTAAAACTTCTGCCATTTGCGCTTTCATGTTAAGTATGATAGCAGGAATACCCTTTTCATCGTCTTGTGCCGTTTGCACTCGCTCTAATGAGCAGTAGAACGCATAATACTTGCCCTCGTCGTTCAGTTGTCGTGTCAGTTCTTTCAGGTAGGTGGTCTTACCGCTCTGCCGCGCCGCATGAATAACGAAGTACTGCTCCATATCAATAAGACGTTTCACTCCGCGCAGTCGCTCGGAGGAATCTATCATGTAATGCTTGCCCTTTACGCATGGACCTGCTACGTTAAAGTATCTCATAAACCATATTCTTTAGAATTTCGGTACAAAGATAGCAAAAAGGATGGAAATATGAGAATCAAAAAGTCAAGCCGGGCAGAAGCGCCGACTTGACCCTTATAGAAAATGATTAATTTTTCAGTCTGACAGGCCGCCGCGGATGATACCCCGTTTGGAGTTGCCGATAAACAGCAGGATTTCGTCGCGCTCGGCGCTGGCGGGCATTTCACGCTCTATGGCTTCAACAGCCTGCGAAACGTTGAGGCCATTTTGATAGATATAGCGGTATATGTCCTGGATTTCGCGGATTTTTTCGTTTGAGAAGTTGCGGCGTCGCAGGCCTACGGAATTGATGCCCTCGTATGAGAGCGGTTCGCGACCGGCCTTGATGAAGGGGGGGACGTCTTTGCGGATGAGCGAGCCGCCCGAAATCATCACATGCGAGCCTACGTGGCAGAACTGGTGTACGGCGGTCAGGCCACTGATAATAGCCCAGTCATCCACTTGCACCTCTCCGGCGAGCTGTGTGTTGTTCACTAAAATCACGTTACTGCCCACCGTGCAGTCGTGTGCGATATGGCAATAGGCCATGATGAGGCAGTTGCTGCCCACAACGGTGATGCCTTTGGCTGCCGTGCCACGATTAATGGTTACGCACTCGCGAATGGTCGTGTTGTCGCCTATTTCCACAGTGGTATATTCGCCCTTGAACTTCAGGTCTTGCGGGATGGCGCCGATGACCGCGCCGGGAAATATCCGGCAATTTTTGCCGATGCGTACGCCCGGCAGGATGGTAGCATTCGACCCGATACGGGAACCTTCCCCGATTACAACGTCCTTATCTATGGAAACAAAGGGCTCTATAACTACGTTATCAGCAATTTTTGCCTCCGGATGAACATAAGCTAACGGTTGTTTCATATTTGTTCTTTTTTTAGTTGTCAAAATCAATTAATTTGGTCTTGTATTATCTGTGCCATAAATTCCCCCTCTGCCACGACCTTGTTGCCGATATAGCACAGGCCTTTCATGTTGGCGATGCCGCGCCGTATGGGGGTTGTCAGTTCGAGTCTGAACAGCAGCGTATCTCCCGGAACTACTTTTTGCCGGAACTTTACGTTGTCTATTTTCAGAAAGTATGTTGAATATTTGCCGGGTAAATTGTGCAGGACGAACAGCCCTCCGCACTGGGCCATAGCCTCCACTATCAGTACACCGGGCATCACGGGATTGCCGGGGAAATGCCCCTGAAAGAACGGCTCATTGAAGGTTACGTTCTTCAAGCCGATGATATAGTCAGGGGTTATCTGCATCACTTTGTCCACCATCAGGAACGGGTAGCGGTGAGGTAGCAGGCGGTTGATTTCATTGACGTCGAGCACGGGTTCCTGGTCGAGGTCAAAGACAGGTCGGTGCTCGCGGGCGCGTTGTTTGACGACCTCTTTGCGCAGCAGCCGCGCAAATTCGGTGTTGGTGGCATGCCCCGGCCGAGTGGCGATGATGCGCCCCTTGATGCGGCGGCCGACAAGCGTCAAATCGCCAATAACATCGAGCAGTTTATGCCGCGCACATTCATTGTCGAATTGCAACGCAAGGTTGTTGAGGATGCCGCGTTCCTTATCCACAGAGATGTGCTTGTGATGAAACAGGTCGGCCAGCCGGTCTAATTCTTCCTGACTTACGGTGCGGTCAACGATGACGATGGCATTGTCTAAGTCGCCGCCTTTGACGAGGTTGCTGTTAAGCAGCGGCTCCAGCTCGTGCAGGAACACGAAAGTACGGCAACTTGCGACTTCCGTCTTGAAAGCGGCAAGATTGTCCAGGGTCGCAAACTGGTTGCCCAGCTTGACAGAGTCGAAAGCAATCATCACATTGAGGGCGAAGTCATCGTCAGGCAAGGCGATGAGTTCGGAGCCGCTTTTAGGGTCTTTATAGACGATTTTTTCCTTGATGACGAGATATTGTCGTTCAGCATCCTGTTCTTCTACGCCTGCTTTTTCGATAGCTTCGGTGAAGAAGCGGGCGCTACCGTCGAGAATGGGCATTTCGGGGCCGTCGATATCGATGAGGGCATTATCCACGTTCATGCCCGACAGGGCGGCTAAGGCGTGCTCTATGGTACTGATACGCGCCTGGTCCCGGCCAAGAACGGTACCCCGCGAGGTGTCCACCACAAGCGTAACGTCGGCATCAATAATCGGGGCGTCGGCGAGGTCTGTCCGCCGGAACTTCACTCCATGATTAACCGGCGCCGGTTTAAAGGTGGCCGTAACCTTGCAGTTGGTGTGCAATCCTTTGCCATGCAGCGAAAATTCCGCAGCTAATGTCGTTTGTCGTGTGAGCATTTTCTATATTTTGCTTTTGAGTTCTTCTATCTGTTTTTCGAGGTTCAAAATCTGTTCCCGCAGTTCGGGAAGATGTTTATATATGACGAATGTCCGGCGGGCGCGCTCAAGTTCCATTGCCGGATAGCCGAGCAGGGTTTTGTCGGAGGGCACGTTGTTGGGGATTCCGCTCTTGGCACCTATCTTCACATTGTCGCCGATAGTGAGGTGCCCGGCTACGCCGACATGTCCGCCAAAAACGCAGTTCTTGCCCACTTTTGTGGAGCCTGCCACGCCGGACAGCGATGCCATAACGGTGTCTTCCCCCACCTCGACGTTGTGGGCTATCTGCACGAGGTTGTCGATTTTCACTCCGCGCTGTATGCGGGTAACGCCCATCGTGGCGCGGTCGATGGTGGCATTGGCGCCGATTTCAACGTTATCGCCGATTTCGACTGTTCCGAGCTGCTCTATTTTGCGGTATCCACCGTCTTCCAAGGGGGCGAATCCGAACCCGTCGGAGCCAATAACGGCGCCGGCATGGATGATACAGTTGGCGCCCGTCAAGCAATCGTTATATATTTTCACTCCGGCATAGAGTGTGGTATTTTTGCCTATCTTGACGCCTTCACCGACGTATGTATGGGGGTATATTTTGGCGCCCTCACCGATGTATGCGCCCTCACCGATGTATGCGAAAGGGCCGACATAGACGTCAGCGCCCAGCGTGGCAGTGGATGCTATGTATGCGAGCTTGTCAACCCCCGTTTTTTGAGCGGCACATTGCTTGTACAGCTGTAGCAGTGCTGCGAAAGCGCTGTAAGCGTCCGGCACTTTTATCAATGTGGCCATAACGGGCTGTTCCGGAACGAAGTCGCTGTTAATCAATACGATAGAGGCGTTAGTATCGTATATGTGCCGCTCATATTTGGGGTTGGCCAAAAACGCCAGCGTCCCACTGCGGGCGTCTTCAATAGGCGCCACACTGTTCACACTGACGTCGGGGTTTCCAACTACCTCTCCGTTCAGGTACTTCGCTATCTCGTATGCTTTAAATTCCATATTTATCTTTTGTACGGTGCAAAATTAGATTAAATTACTTTATATCCAACGCTTTTGGGTAACAAATGAAAAATTTTTGAACAACTTTTGATAATCCGGCAATCTTAACGTCGGATGCCTCGCTGATTTCCAGCACTTTATCATCGCGGAACAGAATGTTAACAGTGTCGTCGCCACCGGTATAGGCGCTGTTGGTGATGCTGTCGCAAAAGAGGAAATATCGGGCCTCGTCGGGACTGACCGCAAAGCGGCGCTCAATTTCCCGCAACATGGGGGCGATTTCGGCCTCCGTAAAGGGCTGTTCCTGCATCCGGACGCGAAACAGCCGTCGTGTAATCAGGCTTTGGGCAAGATAGGCCAATATTTTGTCGTCGCTGTACTGCCATTGTTTGAGCGAGGCTAAGATGTCGTTGTCGTCCAATTCGGCAAACAGTCCCAGCAGCGGGCGTCCGTCGAACAGTTGCCCCTCAGTAAAGTCGGTGCGGGAGATTTTTCCTGTCAGGAATATTGACAGCAGGGGCGTGGCAAATACGGGAACCCCAGCTGTAGCCAGCTCTTTGGCCCGCCGCAACGTGTTGATGAGCAGGAACTCCGCCGACAGGACGGTTTTATGCAGATATACCTGCCAATACATGAACCGCCGCGACAGCAGGTATTGCTCTATGGAATAGATGCCTTTGGCTTCCACCACAAGGCGGTCGTTATGCACGTTGAGCATCTTGATGATGCGGTCGGAGCCGATAGTGCCTTCCGCCACGCCGGTATAAAAGCTGTCGCGTCGCAGATAGTCGAGGCGGTCCATATCTAACTGACTCGACACCAGCTGATGCAGGAATTTTTTGGGGTAGTCGTTGCGGAAGATGCGTATGGCGGTGGAAAGGCGCCCCTCGAACTGCCGGTTGAGCTCTTCCATCAGCATGAGAGATATTTCCTCATGCGGGATGCCCTCCACGATTGAGTGTTCGAGGGTGTGCGAGAACGGCCCGTGCCCGATGTCATGCAACAGGATTGCAGCCATGACGGCTTCCGCCTCCTCCGGCGTAATATCGGCGCCCTTAAGCTCAAGCGTGTCAATAGCCGACTGCATAAGATGCACCGCCCCCAACGCATGCTCAAACCGCGAATGATTGGCGCCCGGATAGACCATGTTCGACAACCCTAATTGCTTGATTCGACGCAACCGCTGAAAATACGGATGCTCCATCAAATCAAAGACCAATCCCGACCGGATTGTCATGAACCCAAAGACAGGGTCGTTGACAATTTTCTTCTTATTTGTATTCAACCTTTCCAAAATCAGTTTGCAAAATTACAAAAGTTTTGGATATGAAACCGTCTTGACAGTTTTTTTCTGCAAAATCCCCAAAAAAATCATTCTCTTTGTTTCTCTATGACTATTTCCTCGTTGAATTTTTTGACCACCGTCTCATAATATATCTTTATAACAGGATATTCGCGGGCCGAATAGACGTTCTGTTTGAACAGATAGTAGCCGGTTACTTCGATTTGTCGGCCATTGATGCGGGCTTCATAACCGAAGTCCATCAGTTTGTTGCTGAAGCCTGTTTTTTCGGGCAGGAATCCGGCGGTATAGCCGTCAGGCAGGTCAATGATGCTGTGGTAACGCCCCGCCTTGAACGTTATCAGGTCAACCGGCAATGTCCGCGTAGCCTGCCGGAAGATGTTGGCAGTAAGCGACTGATTAAGGAATGGCCGGATATATATTCCGTCGGCATCGTCCTTTGCAGGCGTAGCAGTGACAGCGTATGAAAACGTTACCGGTTTTTCGGTGTCGTTCCAGCCGGTAACTGACACACCTGTAACAGTTTCATCTTCTTTTTGCAGCATTTCCGACAAATGTTCATAATTACCTTTACACTTCCATCGGTATTCCCATGCGTCGAAGCCGTAGGCCGACACGTTTACACCGGCAGTAATCCGCGCCGTTTCCGGAGCGAGGCTAATGTGGAATGATTTCTCTGTGCTGGCATGTTGCTTTTGGCGGATTTCATGCCATGTTTCCGCGTTGTCTTTAACCTGCAGGGCGAGCACATTAATACAGCGGGCAGGCAACTCGTCGTAGCCAAGCCACGGGTCGGTGGCATCAAGCAGTATTGTGGAATCGCCCACCGCTACCTGCGGCAACGTATAATTGAGCATGTGTATAAACGGATATTCGGGGTTCACCAGGCCATGTTCGCGGGTACTCAATGCCAGCGGGCTGACATCGAGACGGGCGGCCCGTAACATCGCTGCGAGAAACAGATTAAGGTCGGCGCTGTTGCCGGTTTTTTGCCGGAGAAAATCAGGCGCTTTCATCGACGCGAAGCACGAGGTCTGCCCGTCCCAACTGAAGTTCTGCCGTACATAATGCGTAATGATTTGCAGCTTCTCAATATCGCTTTTGTCGTTGATACCCAATGAATTAACGATACTTGTTGCCGCTATCTCCGCCGCTTTCATGTATTTGCCAAATTTGTCGTGCTTGAGCAATTCGTTGCATATTTCCGGCCATGAACTCATTATTCGCTGCTTGTTGCCGTCCGGTCGGTAGATAGTCGCCAGCTGAAAGTTAAGGCTTATGCGATAGTCGTTAACCGACGCGATAAAATCCTCGTCGCAGAAAGCAGGGATGCTGTCCAAACTGATTTTATACTGCAGTTCCTTATAGCGCAGGTTGCCAAACTGCAGTTCATTGTTCAGGAGTTTTTGTTCCATCTTCAGCTGTGCAACCCCTTTGGCAATGTATATATATTCATAGTATGGTATTGCCCTGTAACGCAACTCGCTGTGAAGTACGGGTATGGAGTACTGAAAGCTCCATTCCCGCATGTTAAAATAATAAGGCGTGGTAACAGTATAAGTCAGCTCTACTACCGAACCTTCGCGCACATCCGGCATGGCAAATTTCATCACTACGTGGCGGCCGTCCCGCTTCTCCTCGAAAATGTTGCGGCGTTCAAGCGATGCCTTCGACATGTTGCCATTCTCCATATTATAGGTCGTTCCTTCAACGGCTGACAGCCGTTCAGGGTCGGAATTATCGGCATATAGCGGAATCTCAAAACCGGCATACTTTATTCCGGCCTGCTTGAGGATTTTTAACTTCAATGATTTTACCATCACCAGTTCGAAACGCCCGCGCTGGTGGTCGGTGGTGAAATGATAATCACCGTTTTCGTATATCATAACGGCCTCCGCATCCGGCGCTAACGGATAATCGGTAAAGTTCAGCTCATATTGAGTTACTTTCCCGTACTCGAAGGTAAATGCTTTAACCTGTGCGCGGGCAACGCTACACGACAGAAATAATGTACAGATGATAAAAAAAGTTCTTTTCATAGAGGCAGGGGTATAAGGATGTCTCTTTTATTGCAGTTATTAATTGCCTGAATGAATCCATAGAAATCGGCATACTGCCCGATTGGGATAAAGCCGCTGTTGATACACAGTTCTCTGTAAATTAGCAGTTCATCGTCAGATGTTTGGAAACTCAGGCTGTAATTTCCAAACGGAGATGTTAGTATTGTTGGCGGGGGCAAGGCGGCGCCAGAAACAGGAACGTCGGCCAGCCGATATATTATTGAATCGCAGATGTGCAGAGGGACGTCCAGCATCGCGGGCTGGGTGCGCATGTGCGGCGGCTCAAAAGCGGGCAAGTCGGGTGCAAAAAGATTGAGTACCAGATTGTTGCCTGCCTTTCGGCATACAGGCTGCATCTGTGCCTGCGCCGTAACTCTTATTGCAGGGACGTCAGGCAGGGGGATTTCGGTTTGTAAGCCGGTCAGCGTAAGCGCGGCGGGCAAGCTGTATTGCCGTAAAATTCGCTCGGCCTGACTGCGGTTCATTTCGGAGGCGAGAAACAGCAGCAACTCATACTCGTCGCCACGTGCCAGCAGTTCAATGGCCATTTCGGAGGCGTCAACAGCAAGTTCCGTAACGAACTTTCGTTCACAGCGCACATCGTCAGGTGTCATTGCAGGCGTCCTGACGAAACGGCTGTCGGCCCCGTCAATCAGCAGCGCATCGCGTCCCTGTGTGAACGTGCCTGAATATCCGGCAGGAAAGTTCTTTGCAGTACATTCCAAAAACAGCGTATCGGGAGACATCGGCACGGTCAGGATGATGTGGTTGAACGCCTGATGCGGGAACCCCCTGTCCGATTCGGGCAGCTGCGTTCCGGCCGCCACGAGCGTATAGAAGGCCGGAACACCTGCATATTCCAATAATGCCTGCATATAATTGCACAGCGCCTTGCAGTCGCCATAGCGATTGGCAACGACGTATGCCGCCGGATACGTGCGGAACCCGCCCACACCAAGTTTGACGTTCACATAGCGCGTATAGCGTTGCAGATATTGATATAATATACCGACCTTTTGTCGAGCATCGGTTACGCCGTTTAACAGCCCGTCAACTTTCTGCTTTTCGGCAGACGGCAGCGTCCGCGCTTTGGCATTGAGGCGGGCTATCCATTCTCCGAATGTTTGCCAGCTCGCCCAGCTGCCGCTCACACCATAGCTGAACGTCTGCGGGGTAACGCATACATGCGGCACACGTAATGCCGAATCGGGCGCATACAGCTGCCGCGGCGACGGAATATGTGCGGCCGTCCATACATACCGGATATGCCCGTCAGATTCACTGATTTCCGGCGGCGCCATGTGCTCCTGCCGGTATCGGACAGGCACATCCGCCAAAACATCAACCGTCAGCCGGAACCGGCGCACAGGAACCCCGTTCCGCAACGCCTCCTCTGCAAAATACAGCCAGTCAGACGTTATTGTACGGTATGAATATACCACCCTGTAGGGATAGCGGTTGTGTTTCATGGTAAATGTCCGGACAAATTCGTCCCGATACAAGGCGCCGTAAGAACTTATGTTCTGTGTTCCAATATCCTGCTTCTTCAATTTCCGGATAACGTTTCCATCCATATCTTCAATCCATGCCCCGCCGACCGTTAACTTCTCATTTTTGCTGAACGGCAGCGCAACTTCGCCAAGCTCGTCGCCCGACCGGTCATTTATCTGGTAAACTACGCTGTCAGTACGCACCAACTTGCTGCCCGCAACCGTACAATAAACCGTATGGCTGAGAACTTCTCCTCCATACTGTTGTGGCGACGGCAAAACCGCCCATACGGTATATGCCTGCGAAATCAGCAAAGTTAGCAAAGTTAAAAGAACAAATTTTTTCATGCACCTTCGGTCTAAAAACGTTGCAAATATAGCGAAAAACATTACAGTTGTATTATTTTTCTTATTTTTGCGGCCAAATATATACAACCGGAAAAATGAAATTATATGGGAAAAATTAACTGGAAGCCGGGAACTATGCTGTATCCGTTACCGGCAGTATTAGTCAGCTGCGGGGAGACTCCCGACGAGTATAACCTGTTGACGGTGAGCTGGACAGGTACCATCTGTTCTGCTCCGCCGATGTGTTACATTTCTGTACGGCCGGAGCGCCATTCTTACGGGATAATCAGGCGCACAGGAGAGTATGTCATCAATCTGACCACGGAGAAGCTGGCGTATGCGGCCGACTGGTGCGGCGTGAAATCGGGACGCGATGTCAATAAATGGGAGGCCTGCGGGTTGACGCCAACTCCGGCGCACGTGGTGAAAGCTCCCGCAGTACTTGAATCGCCGGTCAGCATTGAATGTGTGGTGAAAGATATTATTGAACTTGGTTCTCACCATATGTTCGTTTCGGAAGTAATGAACGTGATTGCCGACGACAGCTACATCAATGCCGATACGGGTGCGTTCAGCCTGAAAGCCTCCGACCCGATATGCTATATACACGGGCACTACTTCAAAACCGGCGCCCCAATTGGCAAATTCGGCTGGACTGTCGAAAAGAAACGAAAATAAAGCAGCTTATGGCTACGGCCATAAGCAACAAGGCAGGAAGCAGCAGAAACCCTCGGTATCATAACTCAGGGAATCGCTCGCCTGTTAAAAAAAAACGGTATTATTCGGGAAAATGTAGTATCTTTGCCGGAAATTAGAAGCAATTAAGAAAAGGAATTATGCAAAATTACCGACCGCTGGGCGCCGATATTCCGCCTGTGGTAAAGAATCTTATAATAATAAATGCGATAATGCTGTTTGCAACCTGGTTGCTGGGGCAACGGGGTATTGATTTGGACGCGAAATTGGGGCTGTTTTTTCCGGCCTCAGATTGTTTCCGTCCGCACCAGTTAGTTACACACATGTTTATGCATGGCGACATTATGCACCTGTTCTTCAACATGTTCGGGCTGTACATGTTCGGCCGGATATTGGAAAGTATCTGGGGGTCGCGCCGCTTTCTGGTATATTATTTTGTTACGGGGCTGGGGGCAGCAGCCCTGCATATCGCGGTTCTGTATTTTGAATACCGCTCAGCGACCGCCGCTCTGAATCCCGATTTACTCGAAACAATTCGTGTGCAGGGCTTTGATTTGCTGCATCGACAGCATCTTAACTATGAAGGGGCACCCGGCATAGTGAACAACATCCTGCATATCCCCACAGTAGGAGCTTCCGGCGCAATATTCGGCATACTGCTGGCATTCGGAGTGCTGTTTCCAAACACGGAACTGTATATTATGTTCCTGCCGATTCCGGTGAAGGCGAAATATATGGTCATTGGCTATGGCCTCATCGAACTGTTCGCGGGCGTAACCAATACAGGCAGCAATATCGCCCATTTCGCTCATCTCGGCGGTATGCTGTTTGGATACCTGCTGATTATGTATTGGCGGAGAACTACCAAAACGTTTTATTAAGTTAATGGAAACTTTTGAATTTATTAAGAAAGGTTCAACGCTTACGCGGCTGCTTTTCATCAATATCGGTGTGTTTATCGCCATAAAACTTGTCAATGTGGGATTTTTCCTCATGGGCAGAGGGGATGTATGGGAGACCATGGTCAGCACGGCATTGGCGCTTCCGGCGGACCCTGTACAGTTGAAGGTCGCGCCATGGACACTCTTCAGCTATATGTTTCTGCATTTCGATGTGTGGCATATCGTGGCTAACGTGCTGATGCTATATTGGGCTGGACGGCTGTTTACGGTACGCATCGGCACGGGGCGGTTAGCCGGAGTTTATTTGATGGGGGGCATTCTGGGCGGGATATTTTATGTGGCAGCTTACAACTTTTTCCCTGCCTTTGCGGAGATATTGCCGCAGGCGCGAATGGCTGGGGCTTCGGCGGCGGTGATTGCGCTGTTAGTGGCTGCCGCTGCCTACACCCCGAACTATGTTTTGCGGTTCCTCATTTTCGGCACGGTCAGGCTGTGGCAGCTGGCAGCAATATTGATGCTGTTTTACGTACTCGGCATTGCCTCCTCTAATGCCGGCGGCAATATTGCGCACCTTGGCGGAGCATTATACGGGCTGTTTTTTGCCCTTAAAATGCGCCGCAATCCGACTTTCGACAGCGGTTTTACAACATGGTTCAAAAATATCCGGCAACGACTGCATAAACGGCCCAAAATCCGCGTAACATACCGCAATCATACCGACCTTGAATATAACCGACAGAAAAATCAACGGCAGGATGAAATCAACCGCATCCTCGACAAAATCAGCAAATCAGGCTACGATGCCCTGACACGCGAAGAAAAAGAAAAACTTTTCAAAATGGATAAATAAAAAATTATTATTTTTGCACCACGAAAAGCGTATCATAAAGACAGTTATTAACAGCTTTATTCTTTTTGAATTTGAAATTCAGTGAATTTAAATTAAACGACGATATTTTAGATGCCATATCCGATATGGGATATGAGGAGGCCACCGAGATACAGGAAAAGACCTTGCCCATCATTATGGAAGGGCAGGACCTGATAGGGTGTGCACAGACCGGAACGGGCAAAACAGCAGCGTTCATGTTGCCTATTATTGAGAAGATTTCAGCGCTTCCGGCAGGCAAGACGCGGGCGCTGGTGATAGTGCCTACCCGCGAGCTGGCACTGCAAACCGACCAGCAGACGCAGGGATTTTCCTACTATGCAGGCACCACCTCGTGTGCCCTCTATGGGGGCGGCGACGGCGCCGAATGGGAAGTACAGCGTAAAGCCCTGGAAAGCGGCGCCGACATCGTTATCGCAACTCCGGGAAAACTGATTTCCTTTATAGATAACGACATCGCCGACATGAGCCACGTGGAATATGTGGTGCTGGACGAGGCCGACCGCATGCTCGACATAGGCTTTTATGACGACATCATCCGCATATTCAGCCACCTGCCTGAAAAACGCCAAACGGTGATGTTTAGCGCCACAATGCCCCCGAAAATCAGAACATTGGCCACCAAAATCCTGCACGACCCAATAGAAATCAGCACTGCTATCAGTAAACCCGCAGAAGGCGTCCTGCAAGCCGCTTACATCTGCTATGAAAACCAGAAAATCCCTCTGATTCAAAAACTCATAGAAGGGAAAGACGACTGCCAGAGCATCCTGATTTTCAGCTCCACAAAACGAAAGGTCAGTCAGATAGTAC
>JAISSS010000039.1 GCA_031272965.1 Bacteroidales bacterium
AGTTGGCCTGTTCAATGTCCGGTCAATCAGTATCCAAGAAGGGAAGACTGCCATACAAAGGGCGGTAATAACTCCCAGAGGATTGATTAGCAGAGCATTATGCAGATTGCCATGAAGCAGACATTGTGCTGCGCGGGTAGAGCCACATGCCGGACACGGGATATGTGTTACCAGCTTGAACAAGCATAGAGTGAAATCCGTATCACGGGCGTCTGCGAGCAGTAGCCACACCCAGCCACCGGTGCATGCGCAGAGTGTCAGCGCATACAGCCTGTTCTTGCTCATTGCAGCATGGGAAGGATTGTATCCAAGTTTCGTTCACGGCATGCCCCCATGATGAGGAACCAGTCGATAATAGTCCAGATTCCCAAGCCACCGCACGTGAGCAATTTTGCTATTCCAAGCCCAATATCGCCGATATAGAAGCGGTCAATGCCGAGCGAGCCGAGCAGAAGCGACAGTACCAGCGCCAGCGTCGGGTCTTTGAACGGGATTGTCTGCAATAACGGCCATTTAGCGTCGTCTAATTGTGCCAGCCGTGCACGAAGCCCGATGAGGCTGTAGTTCTCAAAACTTTTGCCATTAACGGCAAGGAATAAATCTACTTTATTGGAGTCCATATATAGATAATTTAGCAGTTTGTCCGGTTAATAATTTAGCGGTCATTAGGGGATTGGATTATCCGGCTATTGCTTCGGCAATCCGGTCGCGCAGCAGATTGAATTCGGCGGGCGTCAGCGACAGCTTTTTGGTTATATGGAGCAGGTCGCTTTCGCTGTTGATGGGGATGAGGTGGATGTGGGCATGTGGGACTTCCATCCCCAGCACCAGCACGGCGATGCGGGCGCAGGGCACTGCTTTGCGCAACCCTTTTGCCACCTTGCGGGCGAAGGCTTGCAACCCCATATACAGTTCTTCGTCGAGGTCAAAGAGGTAGTCAACTTCCTGTTTGGGGATGACCAGAGTATGGCCTGCGGTGATTGGGGCGATGTCGAGGAAGGCCATAAAGCGCTCGTCTTCGGCCACCGTGTATGACGGTATCTGTCCTGCTGCGATTTTTGAGAAGATGCTTGCCATAATCAGATAGATATTTCTACTATTTCAAGAGACAGCTGGCCGGATGGGACGGTGATTTCAACTACATCGCCCACTTTTTTGCCCATCAGTCCCTTCGCGATGGGGGTGGCGCATGAAATCTTGCCTGATTTGACGTCAGCCTCGTGTTCTGAGACGATGGTATATTGCGTTACCGAGTCGTTCTTTCGGTTCTTAATTTTAACCTTGTTCAGAATCTGTACTGTGGAGGTGTCGATTCTGGATTCGTCGAGAATACGGGCGTTGGCGATTTTCTCGCGCAGCACGGCGATTTTGGCCTCCAGCATGCCTTGCGCATCCTTAGCCGCGTCATATTCTGCGTTCTCGGTGATGTCGCCCTTCTCTATAGCCTCGCCAATCTGACGTGAGATGGCAGGACGCTCAACACTTAGCAAACGGTCCAGGTCTTCCTTTAATTTATTTAAACCTTCCTGCGTAATGTAGGTTACTTTTGCCATTTTTACGATGTTTAATGTACAATTTTATAAAACAAAAAAGAATCCCGCCTATAACGGAACTCCTCATTTTGAGATGCAAAGGTAGTACTTTTTTTTGAATTGGAACAATATTTTTCCTTAAAATTTTCTGTTCAGTATTTCGGAATAGACAACAGCCTTTTCCAATGTGAAGTCTTTCATGAACGGATGTCTGTTTCTTCTGCTTTTTCGGGGTATTGCCGGTGTGTGGTCGGAAATCTCGTCTGTAACGGCAATGCTGTGGCCAGATGGCGGCTGTGTGGTCTGATAATCGGGACGTGTTTTGCAGTATGCGGCGGCCAGAGGTTCGGCAACTTCCTGGCTGATGCTTTCATAGACGTAGGGGGCTGTCGGCACGGGGGCGGGCGCAGTCGGGTCGTCCCAAAACGGGTCGTCTTCCTGCGACAGCTCCGATTGGCAGTCGTCCTCAATCTGGCGCAACCGTAACATCAGGTCGGATACGGCGCTCCCCTTGCGGGGCTCCGTATCCGGCTTGTCCTTTATGAAAGTCTTCACCAATCCCACGGCGATAGCTATCAATAATGTTATAATACTTCCTGTACTCATTTCACGAAAATTTCCGCTAAGTTAGGGATTATTTTTTATATGGCAATCAGCCTGGATGAAATTTTTCGCACTTCGATAAAAAATCCTTACTTTTGTACCTTTAAAAGTTCAGAGATAAATATGGAACAAAGACGATTTTCCCCGTCCATGTCGGTGGATGTTATTAATAAAGAGTTGGCTGACAGTCTGATAGGCAATTTGAAGATTCAGATAGTGCGCGTTGGTGATGGCATTGTGGAAGCGGTCATGCCGGTATGCCGGAGTACGTGCCGTCCTGATGGCTGTCTGCATGGTGGCGCGAGTCTTGCGCTGGCCGAAACTGTTGCGGGACTGGGCAGTTTTTTGCTGGTGGATGCTGACTGCGATGTGCGCGGTATCCAGGTCAGCGCCAGTCATACCGGTACGCTCTCTGACGGGCTGGCATACGCTACGGCAACTGTTATCCATCGTGGACGTACTACGCACATCTGGAACGTGGATGTGAAAACATCTGACGGACGACTACTGTCCACTTCCCGTGTTACCAACATGATACTCCGCAAAAAATGAACCGCACTTTCGCCGAAATACCGCTCATCAGGCGTCTTTTGTTGTGCAACACGCCGTTTGCTGTCTGGCGGATGCCGGGAGAAACAGACGTGCAGGCGCTGATTGGCAGCCTCAGCGAGGTTGTCTTTCCTGCCGACCTGCAAGCGGTGGTCGCAGAGCAGGGGTTCGTCTTCGCCCCGTTTGTGGATACGCCCGAATCGCCCATAGTGGTGTTGCGTCCCGGAATATGGCTGAAAAACAGCCGCGAAATTGCAGCCTTTGATGCATCGGCATTGCCCTGCTTCCCCGAACCGCCTGCGAAGAGCGAAACGTGGCACACTGCTGTTGAAAAAGGCAGGTATATATCGGCGGTGGAGCGGGCAATTGCCGAAATTGCGGGCGGGGCGTTTTCAAAGGTCATTCTTTCGCGGGTGGCGGTACATCCATTCGCAGAATCGGTGTGCGATGCAGAATTGCGGGCATATTACAATGAACTAATGTTTATTAAATTACTGCAGTTGTTGCCTAATTCCTTAGTATATATTGTTAATTTGCCAAAGGCCGGCCTGTGGCTTGGCGGCACACCCGAAGCGCTGTTCCTGCAGCACGACGCCCGATGTGAGACGGTGTCGCTGGCCGGAACCCAATTACGGCAACCGTCAGGCGATTACTTATGGCACACCAAAGAGATTGAGGAACAGGCCTTTGTATCGCGTTATATGCTTGATGTGTTCTATCGCTTCGGTGTATGGCCATATCATACGGCCGGCCCTGAAACGGCAGAGACCGGCAACGTGGCACACCTGAAGACCACTTTCAGTTTCGCGGCCGACAAAATTGCCGAAAAGGCGGGCGATTTTATTGCAGCTCTGCATCCTACCCCTGCCGTATGCGGGCTGCCCAAGGCTGAAGCGCGGGACTTTATTCTGCGCTCGGAGCCGTCGCCACGCCGCTACTACACCGGATTCTTAGGCCCGTGCTGTCCGGATGGCAGCATACGGCTCTATGTTAACCTGCGGTGTATGGAAATTGTTGACCAACATTGCCTGCTGCATCTGGGGGGCGGCATTACTGCCCGGTCAGTCCCGGAAAAGGAATGGAACGAAACCGTTGCCAAAGCCCAGCCGCTCTACGATGCTATTGCTTTTGCGCACAAAATGAAACTCTAAAAACCGTATAATATGATTACTGATAAAAAGCATGTGCAGCAAATCGCCGAAGTATTGTATTATGGCCGGATTTCCGATATAGTTATATCTCCGGGGTCGCGTAACAGCCCGCTGATACGGATGTTTTGCGGAGACGGTAATTTCAAGTGTTATTCTGTGGTTGATGAACGCAGTGCGGCCTATTTTGCGCTGGGGCTTGCATTATATCAAAACAGGCCGGTGGCCATAGTGTGCAGTTCGGGCACTGCGGCGCTGAACTATGCCCCTGCGCTGGCCGAGGCATATTACCAGCGTGTGCCGCTGATTGCTATCACTGCCGACCGTCCGCCATGGCTCATCGACAATAATGAGAATCAATGCATTCGTCAAAGCCGTATATTTCAGGATTTTACGTGTGCCGAAATTACATTGCCGATACACGAAACACCCCGTGAATTGCGGCATGCTTTTGTGAAACTCAACGAGCTGGTATCCTGCGTGTGGGCCATGCAACAACCGGCACACATAAACGTCCCGTTAGAAGAACCATTGAACGGCGCCATTGACGCCTGTCTCTACCTCAGAAAAGGCAGTTGCATACCTGTAATACCAAATCATAGCGCTTACGACAGAAAATATGACCAGACAGACTGGAATTTACCCGAAGATTACAGAGTTATGTTTATTATAGGGCAAAACAACTGGGCATACAACAGTTCGGGGCACATTACTCTGCGCCGGTTACAAAAAGATGGGGCTGTTATTGTTGCTGAACATTTGGCCAACATGACGGACAAAGATTTTATTACTGTTCCTGACATTATGATGTCCGCCATTATGAAGGCTCCGGAAGACTTCCGTCCGCATCTGCTGTTCACCACCGACGGGCAAGTGGTGTCGAAGGCGCTGAAAAAATTCCTGTGTGACTATCCTCCGCGGCACCACATACATATCGGTAACGGCAGGAATTATTATGACTCTTTTGGGGTATTGCAGCAGGTCATCCCGACAGGTGTGTGGAATTATCTTTGTTCCGGATGCCACATCAGCTGGGTGGGAACTTCCGGCCATGATGCACCCCGATTTGAGTGGCAACAGCGCTGGCTTGCACTTCAGACGAAAGCCGTAACGCATTTACGCAAGGCAGTAAAAAAGATGAGCTTCTGCGATATGACTGTATTTCCGGAACTGGAGAAAGTCATTAACGGAGACACCTTTATTCATCTGGGCAACAGTATGCCTGTGCGTTATGCTCTTATGTGGCCCCGTTTGAAGCACTGTACATATCTATGCAATCGCGGGGTGTCGGGCATTGACGGGAGTCTCTCCACTGCTGTGGGATTCGCGGCCAATTGTGTAAGTACCTGCATCGCTGATTCCTATTCCGATTTCGATGATTCTGGCAATAATGTGGCGGTCATTGGAGACCTGTCATTTTTCTACGATTCCAATGCGTTGTGGAACAGCCACGTAAATCCTGAATTGTGCATAATTCTCATCAATAATGGGGGCGGCAATATTTTCAGCATCATCGGCGCCCAAAAGCCGGATGTCGGCAATTTTATGTATGCCGGACATTCCCTTAATGCTGAGGGGATTGCAAAGACATTCGGCCTCGAATATTTTTCGGCAAGCAACAAAGAAGAACTGACAGAAAATCTGGACAGTATTTTTTCGCAGTTCTTCGGGCGTCCCGTCCTGCTCGAAGTCTTTACCGATGCTGCGATTAATACGATGAACTGGACTGTTCTGCAAAGAGAACTTGACACAATAATCCCTTAATAATACACATACGTTATGAAAGAGAAGTTACTTCAGTTTATGTGGAAGCACCAACTGTTTGACCGTGCGGAACTGCGGACAGATGCGGGCATGCCGCTAACGGTGATGAATGTCGGGCTACCCAATTTTGATGCGGGGCCGGACTTTTTCAATGCGCGGCTACAGATAGGCGATACGGTGTGGTGCGGCAACGTGGAAGTGCATCTGCGGGCCTCCGACTGGTACCGTCACAACCACCACAACGATGCGGCATACGACAACGTAACTCTGCACGTGGTGGCCGACAACGACCGCCCCACATTTACATCGCGCAATACGCCCGTGCCGACGCTACAGTTGACCATACCCGACTACCTGCGCGACAACTTTGAAGAGCTGCAACGCGCTTCGGGATGGATACCGTGTATTGAGCAGTTCCGTTCCCGAAACCCGATGTCCATGCGGCTGTGGTTCCATTCCCTGATGGTGGAACGCCTGCAACTGAAAACCGGAGACATCATCCGCAAACTGCAGGCTAATGACAGTGATTGGAATCAGACATTCTACCTGTCGCTTGCCAAAAATTTCGGATTCAAGACCAATGCCCTGCCCTTTGAGATGCTGGCAACCAACTTGCCGTTTAATCTCGTCGAAAAGCACCGCAACAATCTTTTCCAGTTGGAAGCGCTTCTGTTTGGGACTGCCGGAATGTTGGATGCTCCCGCCTTGCCGTCGATTGCTGACGGTTGCGATGACGACTACATCATAGCCCTGCGGCAGGAATTTGGTTTTCTGCGGCAAAAATACGGCATAAAACCTGTCGGCGGGCATCTTTGGAAGTTCCTGAGATTGCGACCTGTAAATTTCCCCACAATCCGTATCGCGCAGTTTGCCGCATTGATGCACCGGGCTAACTTCCTCTTTTCGACCATGCTCGAAACCGAGAACCTGAAAACTGTCGCGAAGCTGTTCCGGCTTCAAGCCTCGGAATATTGGGATACTCATTACCGTTTTAATAAAATAGCGCCCTGCGAGCCGAAGCATTTTGGCGACACTTCATTTCAGAACGTCGTTATTAATACTCTGGCGCCATTCCTGTTCGTATATGGCGAATATTACGGCAAAGACGAGCTGAAAGACCGCGCTCTTACTTTCCTCGAAAATCTGCCCCCCGAAATCAATGCTATTATTGACAAGTGGAGAGAACTTGGGATAGACGCCCGCTCTGCTTTCGATTCGCAAGCCCTGCTACAGCTGAAAAACGAGTACTGCACTCCCCGCAAATGCCTTGACTGTCAACTGGGGGTGAGAATAGTGAAAGACAGGAAGAATATGTAGAGCTTAAACAGAGACGGCAATCAATAACTGCGGTCGGAAAAATTTTTCTATATTTGCAACAAATTGAACGTCATGTTATTTAATACTTTTCTTTTGTTGGCTGTGCTGGTTTTGTGCATCGTTGTGCTGTTTACCATGTCGCGTATTCGGCGGCAGCTGTCGGCTTTTGAGCAGGCGCTGTGGAAGTTTGGCTATTCCCTTGATGCTTTGAAGCGTACTGCTGAAACGTCTGTGTCGGAGGATAGCGCTGATGTGCCGCAACCTGAAACAATAGCTGTGGAGCCGCCTGTTGACAGCTCCGAAGCCGCCTCGTCGTCTGCTGTGTCGGAGTCGGCTTGTGTGCATGTTGTGGAAGAACCGGCAATTCCTCCGGAATCAGCCGCCAAGCCGGATGATGGCCATCATTCGGGCCTGGATGTAGCCTTCCGGCGGGCGTTCACTGCCGAAAGTCTGCTTGGCAAAATCGGTATCATTACATTGGTGCTTGGCGTGGCGTTCTTTGTTAAGTTTGCGGTTGACAACAACTGGATTAATGAGACAGGACGCATAATCGTCGGGCTGCTGACCGGCGCGTTCATTACAGGTGTCGCTCACTGGCTGCGGAAAAAGTATGATGTTTTTGCGGCCATATTGACCGGCGGTGGATTTGCGACGCTCTACATTACGGTAGCCCTGGCCTTTCGGGAATACCATGTCATTGGGCAGGGGGCGACTTTTGCGGCGTTGACAGCCATCACTGTGCTTGCTGTTGCGATGTCGCTGCTGTATGACCGGAAAGAGTTGGCGCTGTTCGCACTGTTGGGGGGCTATGCTGCGCCGCTGTTAGTGAGTTCCGGCAACAGTAACCACGTCGTTCTGTTTATTTTCCTGCTGTTGCTCAATGCCGGAATGAACTTTATTTCTTTAAAAAAGAGGTGGTTTTCAATCGAGGCGGTCAGTTTTGTCAGTACTGTGCTGTTTTTTTGGGGGTGGATGCTGTTCGATTTCCGTCCGCAAGTTTCAAATCCGGAGGCATTGCGTCCTGTGATAACAGCGTTTGGGACGCTTTCTGCCGATGCTCTGATTTTCGGCGGGCTGTTTTTTGTACAGTTTTATTTGACAGGACTGTTCGACCACTTCCTGCAGCGCAGTAAAATCACTGTATTTCAGGCTGCTGCCATACTTGTTGCGAATCTGTCCATGTTTTTGACCATGTATTATGCGTTACGGGGCTGTACACATAATATGACGGGGCTGGCAACGGTGGCTTTGGCAATGTTCAACGCACTCGTATTGTGCCTGCTGTGGCGGCGTCCCAATGTTGACCGCAGTTTGCAGTGGCTGCTGCTTGGCATTGTGGTAAGTTTTGTGTCGCTGGCCGCACCGGTGCAGTTAAACGGCCATATCATAACGATGTTCTGGGCGGCCGAGGCGGTGATATTGCTGTTGCTGAATCGAAAGACCGGTATCAGGCTGTTCTTTTGGGGCTTTCTCACGGTCAGCGCGTTGATGCTTGCCGCATATATCGGTAATATTTACAGTGATTATAATTATGAACTTACGTTATTTATTAATCGACGACTTGTTACCGGCGTGATTGTGTTGGCCTCCTTGATTTTGAGCTGCTGGCTGTTGCGACGCAGGCAGGATGTATATTCGGTGCGGTTCTTACCGGCAATTGCCTTGCTGGCCTGGATAACCGGCTATGTTGTGCCGCTGTTGGAAATCCGGCTACAGATGTTGGCTGTCAATATTTCTGACCCCAACTATGATTTTAGCCCGTCCGATAATCCCCTGACCATGATTCGGATGGTTTCATGGACGATGATGTATCTTGGGAGTGTTGCTTTTTTCAAGATTCGGCAATTTGCATACTATAAGCCGCTGTTATGGACACTTTTCGCATCAATAGGTCTGTTTGCGGCTGTTGTTTCGCCGGCATTGATTTCATTTCGGGATGATGTGTTCCTGTACAGCATGCGCGGGGTAGCTTTTTTCGCATGGAAGCCGCTACACTTTGCCGCACACTATTTGGTCTATCCGGGGCTTATTCTTGTTGTGTTCTGCTTTGTATGGATACTCAAGTTCCGGCGCCGGTACTGGTGGTCAGCGTGGCTGCTGACGGCGCTTGTTGTGTTCATTCTCAGTGTGGAACTGACTAATACTGTCGTGCAGCTGTTGAGCGATGTCGGTAATTATGAACGGTTGTGCATTGATGTGCGGACTTTCGGATTTCCCATTCTGTGGGGATTTATTGCCATGCTGTTGATGCTGTGGGGGCTGAAACGGAAGAACGCGAAATTGCGGCAAATCGCTTTGACGCTGTTCGGGGTTACTCTGCTGCTGTTTTATGTTTTTGACGTGTGGGCAATGTCGCAGACAGGGCGCGTGGTGTCGTTTGTCATACTCGGAATAATCCTGCTTGCGGCCTCATTTATGATGCAAAAAATAAAGGGACTAATGAAGTAATTGCCATGCAAGGTGTGGTAATATTAAATTAACAAATACTTTTTCTTTCAAGAAATAATGTTAAAAATACATTTTCCATAAAAGATGTTGAAAATAAATACATACTTTTGAGTATCGTTAAATTAAAACGCTGAAAAAATGACTGTTAAAGTGATGAAATTGTTCTTTTTTGCACTATTGTTAACTTCTGCTGTCGGATATGCACAAAGTGGCGCATGGCAGGATTTGCAGTGGCGGCTTACTAATCAGACGCTGGTTATCAGCGGTAACGGGGCGACGCCTGTGGTCAAGCCCGGAGGTGTTCCGCCGTGGGGCTATTCTACCCTGAAAACCATAGTTATAGACGACGGTGTTACGGGCATCAGTAAAGGCGCCTTTTTGGGGCCTAAAGCGGTAACATCAATAATACTTGGCGCTGATGTGGCCGAAATTGATGTGGCCTTTACCTACTATCGCAATTTGGAGACGGTAGAAGTCCGTCGTGCCGTTCCGCCGGTTCTGCTGAAGAACCGCAGTGGTGGCGGCACATTCACGGGGGCGTCAGTGGCGAAAGCAAAACTCGTTGTTCCCCCCGGCGCCAAAGCCGCATATCAGGCTGACGAACAGTGGAACAAGTTCGGCTCTATCGAGGAGATGGCTGCCGACCGCTTCAATACCGCGTCGGAGGAAGTGATTTCGCAGGCGGTGGCTGCAACTGCTAAACCGGTGGCCACAAAAAGTGCGGCTGTAGCGGCAACTTCAGCATCGGCTGCAACCGCGTCTTCAGTCAAGCCTGCTGCCGCGGTCAGCTCTTCCGGCCTCACTTATGGCGCAGGAAAAAAAGTATATATGGAATTTGGCCTCGCTACCGACGTGTTCCATGCCGACGAGACCCATACCTTGTGGGGCATGGATATGGGCATGGGATATCGCCTCTCGGAACGCAACTTCCTCACCTTTAACTATGCCTTTGGTGTGCGGAGAGAAAATATCGGGACGTTCTCGTATGTCGAAACTGTTACCAATATTTCTACCGGACAGAAAACTACTACCACCCACAATGACGGCGTGATAAAGGCGCGATTTACGCACAGTACGGTGTTGCTGGGGTGGCGTTACGAACTGCCGCTGAAGAATTTCTGGTGGCTTGACTTCGGTATTGCCGCGGGCGGCGCTCCATATCGCCTGAAAGCGCAATACGTACCTTCCCTGGATAATGAGAGCGATTTGCCCTATTTCGACAAAAAGAACAACGCTTATATGGGCGTTATTGGCCCCACTGTCGGCGCCCGTTACAAATTTATGCGGCTTACTTATCGCTATCTGTTCCATTCCTCGGATGATTTCCACGGGGTAGAACTAAGCAGCCCGACGGCAAGCCAGTTCTCCCTGAAATTTCATTTGCCGTTCTGAATTTATCCAAAAGATTAAGGAACAGGATGGTTATACCCTGAATTGCAGATTTTTCTGCGGTTCAGGGTGTTTTTGGAATAAAAAGCAGTATCTTTGTCGCCGCAACACATAAAAATTTTTGTACAACTTGACAGAAAAACCGATGATTATTATGAAACGTACTTTTTTTCTTTCACTTATGGTGGCGCTGACATCGTGCAGCGTCAAAGAGGGCGGAGAACACCTGACCGCCTTTGTTGACCCGTTCATCGGAACGGGCTTTCATGGCCACACGTGGCCCGGCGCCGCATACCCTTTCGGGCAAATCCAGCTCAGCCCCGATAATGGTACGCAGGGGTGGGACTGGTGTTCGGGGTATCACTGGTCAGACAGCATTATCAGCGGATTCGGACATCTGCATCTCAGCGGAACCGGTATCGGCGACCTGGCCGACCTGCTGTTTCAGCCCACAGCCGATACAGTACGCATCTATGAGGGCGATAACAACCGCAGCTTCACCGCCCGTTATGCCGCCCGATTCAAACACGACAACGAAAAAGCCGTGCCGGGATACTATACTGTTACCTTTGACAACGGAATACGCACAGAACTCACCGTTGCCGAGCGGACCGGATACCACCGCTACACGTTCCCTGACGGCCAGAAAAACCTGATTCTTAACCTCGGCTTTGCCATCAACTGGGACAGACCATACAAAACGAGCCTGCGTATCGAAAATGACACCGTAGTTACCGGCATGAGGCTTTCAACGGGGTGGGCCAAAGACCAGCATCTGTACTTTGTGGCATACTTTTCGTCGCCAATTCGAGGCGGCCGTCTGTATGAAATTGATAATCAGGCGATTGGCGTACTGTCGTTTGCTGACAGCAAGGTTGATGTTAAAGTGGGTATTTCGTCTGTAAGCGTAGAGAACGCCATTGCCAATTTGAGCGCCTCGGCAAGCGACGGTTTCGATGCTGTGGCGCAGGCCACCGCGCAGGTGTGGGATAAAGAGTTGGGAAAAATCAAAATAGACAGCCCTGACGCCACCCAAAAGAAGATATTCTATACCGCACTGTATCACACGATGGTCGCTCCGGCGCTGTTTTCTGATGTTAATGGTCAGTATAAAGGACTTGACGGCGCCACCCGTACGGCCGACGGCTATCGCCAATATACGGTTTTCTCGTTGTGGGACACCTACCGCGCTCTGCATCCGCTGTTCACTTTGACGCAGCCGGAGCGCGTAAACGATATGGTTAAATCAATGCTCGACCACTACCGACAATGCGGGATACTGCCCGTATGGGAGCTGGAAGGTAACGAAACGTTCTGCATGGTCGGCAACCACTCAATTACGGTCATCGCGGAGGCATTGCTGAAAAATATCGGTAATTTTGACCGCGAGCTCGCATTTGAGGCCATGAAAGCTACATCTCTGTACGACCGCGACGGGATGGGGTACCATGACCGGCTGGGATTTATCCCCGCCGATTCGGTGAAACAGTCGGTAGCTAAAGCCCTCGAAGTGGCCATTGACGACCACAGTGTCGCACAGGTTGCCCGTACATTGGGTAAAGATGCGGACGCGCAATATTTCGACCGCCGTGCCGGATTCTACCGCAACTATTTCGACCCTGAAACGGGATTCATGCGCGGCAAGCTCGCTGACGGGCAGTGGACAACACCGTTTGACCCCACCTATTCAAACCATGCCGGCAGTGATTATACGGAAGGCAACGGATGGCAATATCTCTGGCTGGTGCCACAGGATGTGTCCGGCCTGATAAACCTGCTGGGCGGGGAGGAAAATTTCGCACGAAAGCTCGATTCTCTGTTCACTATCAGGCAGGGAATTACCGGCGAGCATGCCTCTGCCGACATAACAGGACTTATCGGTCAGTATGCGCACGGCAACGAGCCGGGGCATCACACCTCATTCCTGTTTAATTATGCCGATGGATGGGCATGGCGCACACAGGAACTCAACCGCCAAATTCAAACAGAGATGTATGCCGCAACCCCCGACGGGCTGTGCGGCAATGAAGACTGCGGCCAGATGTCGGCATGGTATGTGCTGAGCGCAATGGGCATCTATCCGGTGCATCCCGCCGACTTGCTCTTTCAGCTTGGCTCGCCAATAGTGCGCAGGGCTGAAATAACGCTCGGCCCCGGACGGACATTCACCGTGCTGGCGCCAAATGCCTCCACCGACAATAAATATATCGCAAATGTTACACTTAACGGCCAGCCATTGACACACCCATGTATCACATGGCAGCAGATTATTGATGGTGGAACGCTGGAATTTACTATGAGTAAAACCCCTAATAAACAGCTGTTTACGAATACAAAATAAATATTGTAATTGAGTCCGAAATCGAGATTGTGGTATTTTAATACGCTGTTGTTAAGCATATTAACGGTTGCAGTGGCGCTGTATTCACTCACTGTTGGCGAGAAAAACATCAGCTTGTCCGAAGTAGTTAAGATGCTCTTGGGGGGCGGTGATTCCGACCCTGTAACAGCGATGCTGTTGCGGCAGGTACGATTGCCGCGTGTTGTGCTTGGGCTTGCCGTAGGCGGCTCACTCAGTCTGGCAGGGGTAATTCTGCAGGGCGTTTATCACAACCCGTTAGTGGAGCCGTTTACACTGGGCATTTCCGGGGGCGCATCATTGGGTGTTGCCGTAAGTATTGTGCTGGGACTGCCTGCCATTATAGGGTGGTATGTGTTGCCGTTAGCCGGATTTATCGGGGCGCTGGTATTGATATTTGCCATATATGCGTTGGGAACCGGGCGCGGTCAGATAGACGTAACAAAGATGCTGCTCACAGGCGTGATGGTCAGTTTTGTGGCGTCCTCAGCCATGATGCTGATGATGGCCTTAGGCACCAAAGACGAGTTGCACAGCATAGTGTTCTGGACGATGGGTTCGCTCGACGAGCCTGACACAGCGTTAGTGTGGCTGACTTTCATAGTTGGTGTGGTCGGGCTGGCGCTGTCCTATTTTTTTGTGAGACCGCTGAACGCCATGCGGTTGGGCGGGGATAAAGCCATGAACCTTGGCATCAATGTTAACCGGACAGTAAAACTGCTGTTTTTTATGGCCTCGTTATTGGCGGGCGTGTGTGTGGCGGTGGCGGGGATTATCGGTTTTGTAGGCCTGATAGTGCCGCATCTGTTGCGTATGTTATTGGGGGCGGACTACCGTTTTCTGCTAATCAGTTCCTTTTTGGGGGGCGGTGCGTTTCTCGTGTTGAGCGATGTGGCGGCACGGACGCTCATGTCGCCCGCAGAATTGCCTATCGGCGTCATCACCGGCGTCATCGGAGGCTCCATATTTATTATCATGATGCGTAACCGACGAAAAATATGAGCGTATTTTTTAACATCTCTAACTATTCATGCGGCTACACGTCCACCCGCCGGAGACGCGACGATGATGCTTTTTGCCTGCACGATGTCAACTTTTCGGTTAATAAGGGCACTTTTGCGGGCATCATCGGGCCAAACGGGTCGGGGAAAACCACTCTGTTTCGGGGTATTTCAGGCCTGCTGCCTGCGCTGTCAGGAAGCATGGAAATTGAGGGAAAACAATTGAGCGGGTTCTCCCTGCGCGAGCGCGCCCGCCATATTGCAGTGGTTACTCAAACGGTGGATGCTGTGCCGCTGCGGGTGGAAGAATATGTGCTCATGGGGCGACTGCCATATTACCACCGCTTCCAGTTCTTCGATTCGCACACCGATATCAGTCTGGCGCGGCGTTATATGGAACAGACCGACGTGATTCATCTGAAAGACAAGCTGATGACCGAATTGAGCGGTGGCGAGCAGCAACGTGCTGCAATAGCCCGTGCCCTGACGCAGGAACCCTCTTTACTGTTACTCGACGAGCCTACTGCTCACCTGGATATTACCCACCAGGTGCGGATATTAAATCTCATTAGCCACCTGAACGATAACATGGGGCTTACCGTGTTGATGGTGATTCACGATTTAAATTTGGCTTCGGAATATTGCGAACAGCTGCTGCTCTTTAATCATGGACGGGTACATACTTCCGGCACACCCGCCGATGTAATTAATTGGAACACTATTGAACAGGTCTATCAAACCCCGGTTGTTACCCGCATTAATCCATATTCAGGCAAACCGGTAGTGTTCCTTGTGAGCGAAAAAAATCTGGGGAAACGATAATTTACTGTTACCCATCTGTTGCGTCTTTTATACGTTTATGTTGTAAAAATTCTTAACTAACTGTAAAACGCACATCAGCCGAGATTTGAGCGTCTTCGGTTTTGAAAAGAATAAATTGACTGTTCTTTTGCGACAGTTTATTTTGTTCTATGTTTTGAGATTCGGACATATCGTTCATTTATTATTGTTTTTACTTTGATATTCAATTATCTTCTTATTCTGTTCTATCAGTTTGTTGATTGAATCTTGTAAATTGTACAAGCGTATGCTGTCGGCTTTTATTATATGATTGATTGTGTCTAACTCTTGAACTATTGGAGTTAAACAATTGGTTGTACGTATTGAAATCGAATCTGTTATTTCAATTTTATCTTTTGAACTGATATTTGATGAAAAAATCTTTGGAATTACAAATGCTGATACAATTGAAGCAAGACCTAACACGACAGATACAAAGCCCAAACGAATAGAGCGTTTTGCCTCTTTTAAACTTTGTTCTACCTGTAATTGATTTAATTTGTA
>JAISSS010000066.1 GCA_031272965.1 Bacteroidales bacterium
GAATGGGCTAACGCAGAGGTCGGCGTGATGTTTCACTATGATATGCAGGTCTATCAGACCGACTATCAGTGGCGTAAGTGGGGAACGCACCCGCCGGCGGAGATTTTTAACCCTTCCGACCTGAACACCGACCAATGGATTGAAGCGGCGAAGAACATCGGCGCCAAGTATGCCGTTTTAGTGGCAAAGCATTGCTGCGGGTTCAGCCTCTGGCCTACGAAGGCGCACGACTACAGCATCAAGAACTCGCCGTGGAAAGACGGCAAGGGCGACATCGTGGCCGATTTCATAGCCTCGTGCCGCAAGTACGGCGTCAAGCCCGGCATCTACGCCAGCACTACGGCTAACGGCTATTGCTGGGTGGACAATCCGGGAGTGGTCAAGCCCGGCGCGCCCGTTACACAGGAAGAATATAACCGCATTGTGGAACAGCAACTCACCGAACTGTGGTCGAACTACGGCGAACTCTTCGAGATATGGTTCGACGGCGGCGTTTTAGCCCGCGAAAAAGGCGGCGCTAACGTCCTTGAACTGGTGCAGAAACTGCAGTCTAACGCCATAGCCTTTCAGGGTCCTTACGGACATCCTAACCTGATACGCTGGGTGGGCAACGAGAATGGCGTCGCACCCTATCCCTGCTGGGCGACAGCCGATTCCACTACCAACGCCGACGGTACGGTGGTCATCAACGGTCTCAATGGCAACCCGTTCTCACCCTACTGGTGTCCGGGTGAAGCCGATTTCCCCATACGTTCCGGTCACGGTGGTTGGATGTGGAGTCCGAGTCAAAACGATAAAATATTTACTACCAAAGAGTTGGTAGAGAAATACGAGACGAGCGTAGGACGCAACACCAATATGCTGGTGGGCTTGGTCATCGACGACCGAGGCCGAGTGCCGGACGCCGACGTCAAAGCGCTTGAAAACTGGGGGAAAGCGATACGTATGCTCTACGATTCACCATTGCGCACTGCTAAAGGCACAGGCTCAAAGCTCACAGTTCGTCTTGACAAACCGACGTTTATAGACCACCTTGTCATTCAGGAAGATATATCGAAAGGCGAGCGCGTTTTAGCCTACAAAGTATCCGGCAAAGGTACCGATGGCGCATGGACAGAACTTGCTTCCGGCACAAACATAGGACATAAGCACATCGACCGCTTCCCATCGACGCAAGTGAGCGAAGTCAAACTCGAAATCACCGATTACAAAGCCAAACCGCAGATTTCCAACTTCGCCGTTTACGAGGTCTTAAAACAAATTACATATTAACTGATTAACTGATTAAGGATGAAACGATTCTATTTATTAACAGTAGCGCTGCTTGGCATGACAGCAGCTGTGGCAGCGCAGGGCAGTGCGGTTTATGAAACGCGCACAGTGAAGAGCAGTATCCTGAACATGGAGCGGCGGTATGCCGTATATCTTCCTCCGGGATATGCCGACAGCGACCGCAGTTATCCGGTGTTGTATCTGCTGCATGGAAGCGGCGACGACCACACCGGATGGGTGCAGTTCGGGCAGGTACAGCATATCGCCGACAAGGCCATCGCCAGCGGCGCCGCATCGCCCATGCTCATAGTAATGCCCGATGCCAACACGAAAGTGAAAGGCTATTTTAACCAGCCCGACGGCAGTTTCGCCTTTGAGGACTTCTTTTTTAAGGAACTTATTCCGCACATCGAGAAGACCTACCGCGTCAGAACGGAGCGGCGTTACCGCGCCATTTCAGGGCTGTCGATGGGCGGCGGCGGCACGATATACTATGCCCTGCATCGCCCAGACATGTTCGCCGCCGCATGTCCGCTCAGCGCCACTACCGGCAGCGATTGGATAATCAGACAGGGCAGCAAATTCACGGACGAGCAGAAAGAAGCTTATCGAAAACGCCACAACATTGACGTCATCTTTGCCGACGCCCCCAAAGAGCAAATCGACGCCTTCAAAGGCATCCGATGGTATGTCAGCTGCGGCGACGACGACTTCCTTTATAAGGACAACAGCCTGCTGCACATCCTCTTCCGCGACAGGGGAATCCCCCACGAATACCGCGTCAAAGACGGCGGACATACATGGACATACTGGCGTATGGAACTGGCTGTGGTGCTGGAATTTGTGTCAAAATCTTTTTCGCAGTTCTAAGGTACGTCAGCAATTCCGCGACAGCTCGCACCAAAAAAAACAGGCCTGACTTGCGTCAGGCCCCTATGAAATTAACTTTATAAACATATACCGGGCTCTTCCGGATGATTATCTTGGATTGTCGCTATCCAAGGTAAGATTTCAACAGTTTGCTGCGGGAGGTGTGTCGAAGACGACGTATTGCTTTCTCCTTGATTTGGCGGACACGCTCGCGGGTAAGGTTGAAGCGCTCGCCGATTTCTTCGAGCGTCATCTCCTGACATCCTATTCCGAAGAACATTCGGATGATGTCGCTTTCGCGGTCGGTCAGCGTAGCTAAGGCGCGGTCGATTTCGCGCGACAGGGATTCGTTGATTAGCGCTTTGTCGGCATTAGGCGAATCGCTGTTCACCAGCACATCCAGCAGGCTGTTGTCTTCGCCCTCCACGAATGGCGCATCCACGGAGATATGACGGCCGGACACGCGCATGGTGTCGGCGACTTTTTCCGGTGGCAGGTCAAGGGAGGCGGCGAGTTCTTCCGGTGTAGGCTTGCGCTCGTGTTCCTGCTCGAACTTTGAGGAGGCCTTGATGATTTTGTTCAGCGAGCCCACCTGATTCAGCGGGAGCCGGACGATGCGGGACTGTTCTGCCAACGCCTGCAGGATGGATTGACGAATCCACCACACAGCGTATGAAATGAACTTGAAGCCGCGGGTCTCGTCGAATTTTTCGGCAGCTTTTATCAGCCCCAGGTTCCCCTCGTTGATGAGGTCGGGCAAACTGAGCCCCTGATTCTGGTATTGCTTGGCCACCGATACGACGAACCGCAGGTTCGCACGGGTGAGTTTTTCCAGAGCCGTCTGGTCGCCTTTTTTAATCCGTTGCGCTAACTCAACTTCTTCTTCAACCGTTACCAACTCCTCCTTGCCTATCTCCTGAAGATATTTATCAAGGGAGGCGCTTTCACGGTTGGTAATAGACTTTGTAATCTTTAACTGTCTCATTATACCCCTTTAAAATCGCACAAAATTAGCTTTTTTACAAACATGTTGATTACGTACCATAGTTAAATTTTTGTTATTTGTTTTATTTACCGGTTCCAAAGGCTTTGAAATCATGCTCTCCGTCGGGGGTTACAACTTCCAGCATAACTCCGCCAACCTCTTTGTTAATAAGCCTTTCCAAATCAGAAACGCTTTTTACGGGTTGTTTGTTCACCTTAATTATCACATGGCCTTCACGGAGACCGGCATCTTTAAGTTTTCCCGGCCCTATGTTAATTATTTTCACACCTTCGTTAACTCCATATATCTTTTTGTCGTCATTGCTAAGCTCCTCGAACTTAGAGTTGAGAAAATCAGGTTTCACCAACTCGGCTTTGCCTTCCAAGTTCTGAAGTTTCACTTTTACGGTTCTGACATTTTTGCCGGTCTTAACCTCAATAGAGATTACGTCGCCAGGACGGTGGCGTCCTACCTGTTCCTGAATGACGGTTCCGGAGTTCGTTTTTATGCCGTCGATGCTCAGGATAACGTCGCCTTTCTTTAATCCGGCCGATTCGGCGGCGCTCTTTTCGACCACCTCGTTAATATACACGCCCTCGACCTTGTCGAGGCTTTCCTGCTTGGCTAATTCGCTGGTTACGTCGCGCATGCTGATACCCAGCAGGGCACGTTGCACCTTGCCATATTCTTTGAGGTCGGAGACCACTTTTTCGGCGATTTTTGAGGGAACAGCAAATGAGTATCCCGCATAAGAGCCTGTCTCGGAGGCGATAGCAGTGTTGATGCCCACCAATTCGCCATTGGTGTTCACTAATGCGCCGCCGCTGTTGCCAGGATTGACAGCCGCATCGGTCTGGATGAACGCCTCGATACTCAGTTCGGCCTGATTTATGCCAATTGTGCGGCTCTTAGCGCTGACGATGCCCGCCGTAACGGTGGTGCCCAGTCGGAATGGGTTGCCCACTGCCAGCACCCATTCGCCGAGTTTCAGCTGGTCGGAATTGCCAAATTCGAGCGGGGCGAGGTCTTTGGCGGGAATCTTTATCAGGGCAATATCTGTCGTTTTGTCAGTTCCGATGACTTTTGCCTCAAATTCGCGGTTATCATCCAGCACCACTTTTATGCCGTCGGCACGTTCAATGACATGATTATTCGTGATAATATAGCCGTCAGAGGAGATGATGACGCCCGACCCGGAACCTATGGTTTGCCGCTGCGATTCCGGCTGTTGCTGCTGCTGTTGCCGCTGTTGCTGGCGACCGTAAGGATTGCCGAAGAAGAACTCCCACGGGTCACTGTACTGTCCCTGCCGACGGGCATTAACATCGGCCTCTATTTTAATATGCACTACAGAATGGACGGTTTTTTCCGCCGCATATACGAGGTCGGGCAAGCCCTGCGGGGCAGAGGGCATCGTGGTGAGCTGTACGGGATTCGATGTCGGCACATGGATAACCTGCTGCGGCTCGGCAAAGAACCTGCTGTAAGCCCACACAGCAATAAAGGCGCTGCATAAGGCAACGACGATGGTCAAACTAATTCTCTTTAAATCTTTCATCTTTTCTTATTTTTATTACGTTCTTAAAAATATACTGTTTAAATTTGCAACAATGTTCTACATAAAAGGTGCCAATTTTTCCGGCCTTTCGTGTCCGTTAAAAATGTTTAACATGTTTTAATACGGGAATAAACGGTAACAACAAAAATTAAATTGAAAGAGAATTTGTAGTACTTTTGCGCCATGAAAAAATTTCTGACAGATTCAATATTCCGCCTTATTTCGCGGGAAGCTGACAAGCTCGGCCAGCCGTGCTATGTTATTGGCGGGTATGTGCGCGACCTGCTGTTGCAGCGCCCCTCGAAAGATATTGATATTGTGACGGTGGGCAGCAGTATGGAATTAGCCCGCCGGATTGCCAAACAGCTGGGGAGAGGCGCCTCCGTACAGGTGTTTAAGAACTTCGGCACGGCGCAGGTGAAATCGCCCGACGGAGATTATGAAATCGAGTTCGTCGGCGCCCGACGGGAATCATACCAGCGAAATTCGCGGAAGCCCATTGTGGAAGACGGCTCCTTAGAAGACGACCAGCAACGCCGGGACTTCACAATTAACGCCCTCGCAATATGCCTGAACAAAGAACAGTTCGGTATGCTCACCGACCCCTTTGACGGCATCGGCGACATCGAGCGCAAGATTATCCGCACCCCCCTTGAGCCGGGAATTACCTTCTCTGACGACCCCCTGCGGATGCTGCGGGCAATACGCTTCGCTACGCAGCTGGAATTTTATATCGATGAACCGACGTTTCAGGCTATCGCCGACAATCGCGAGAGGATAGGAATCATCTCGCAGGAACGAATCATTGACGAACTGAACAAAATAGTTATGAGTCTGCGGCCTTCCCGCGGGTTCCTGCTGTTGGACAAATGTGGCCTGTTGAAGCTCATTTTCCCCGAACTGTGCCGGATGAAAGGCATCGAAACGGTAGGCTCGGTGGGCCATAAAGACAATTTCCGCCATACTCTTGAGGTGCTTGACCGCATCGCCCCACATACGCAGAACTTGTGGCTCCGCTGGGCCGCTCTGCTGCACGACATCGGCAAACCCCGCACAAAACGCTTCGACCCCGCAACAGGATGGACCTTCTACGGCCACAACGTGGTGGGCGAAAGAATGGTGCCCAAAATATTTGAACGCCTCAAACTGCCGCTCAACGAGAAGATGAAATTTGTCCAGAAGATGGTCGCGCTCCACATGCGGCCTATTGTGCTGTCGGAAGAGGAAGTTACCGATTCGGCCGTGCGCAGGCTGCTCTTTGAGGCAGGCGACGACATCGACGAGCTGATGACACTCTGCGAAGCCGACATCACCTCAAAGAACTCCGACAAGGTGAAGCGATATATGGACAACTTCCGGCTGGTCCGCGAAAAGCTCAAAGACCTCGAAGAACGGGACCATATCCGCACTTTCCAGCCCCCGGTATCGGGCACCGACATCATGGAGGTTTTCGGCATCGCGCCAGGCCCGAAAATAGGACTGTTGAAGAGCGCCATCAAAGATGCCATCCTTGACGGCCAAATCCATAACAATTATGACGAGGCTTTCGGGTTTATGCTGTTGAAAGCCGCCGAAATCGGGCTGACACCGGTGAAAGCGATGCAATAAGGATTCACTGCTCGGCAGAGAGCGGGTATTTCAGATTGGCAATGTCGGTGAGGATGGCATGAACGGCGCCCACAACAATATCCGTACTGACCATCACCGGCAGCCGGTTATAGTCGTCGGTAAACCACACCGACATCTCCTTGCCGCCCTGAAAGAAGTCGCCTGCAACTAACTGTACGGAAATCTTGTGGCAACGGAACGTCCGGTTAGTGCGGGTAGTAACCACCTCTTTGCCCAGATAGGTGAACGACAGGGGCTCGGCAGTGGTGTCAATAAGCAGCTTAAAGTTGATGCGCTCACCCGGACGCAGCGCGTTGTAGTCGTAGCCTCGAAAATAGTATGCGGCGCTCAGCAGGTCATGAACATCGAAAGGGATGGTGATGCGTTGCCGTACTACCGCCCCGCCTTTGCCGGAAATGATGGACGAATTAACAACCATGCTGTCCATATTAAACCGGTAATCGTGCATCGAATACCACGTGTCATGGTGGATGACCCGCCGAAACCACAGCGGTTTGAAGTCGGGATAAGTCAGCCGGGTCTCGAAGGTGTCGCGCACGGAATAGAAGTTGTCATACATCCGGTATGTATAGCCGTATGCTTTCAGGTACCACTGTTTCTGCTTGCCGCTCGCGTCGTCAACCAAGCGGGAAGAGAACACTACCTCGCCCGCATTAAGCCACAGCACCCCCCAATGGTAATATACACCATAGTTGATGCGTTCGGTGGGCAGGAACGGATAAAAATCATTCTGGGCATTGGCTGTTATATATGCACAAATGATAATTATTCCGCACACAGCTCTCTTAGAAGCCCCCGATAGGGCTTCTAATCGGCATCGAAACGTTGCCGCGTGGGGCGCTTGAGGGGGCGTTCTTTCGCTTTGCATCTTCCTTTTGCTGTTCGTCGTCAATTACTTCCTTTTTAGTCATTCCGTCAGGCAGGCGCCAGGTCTCATGGATGTCGAAATTCGACTTGATTTTCAGCACCTTGGGATAATAGGCTATACCTTCCGGCTGTATCTTCCCGTCTAATGAGCCGGTATCCCACTTGCCATTATGATTCTTGTCTATCACAATCTTTACGCGGTATTTTTCGGGCTTGATAAACGGCATCTCTACGGTGCCATCCCCTGTAATCACGGTCTGGGACAGCACATTTTCCTTTTCGGTGTTGTCTAACAGTTGCAGCAGACATTGTTCTTTCACGTTTTGCAGGGTGAAAATAATTTTGCCATAATATTCTTCTTCCTGGATGTCAAATTTCTGGCTCAGCTTGCCCGATGGCACCCCCATATACGTCTTTGCCGCCGCCGAATCAATCACTACCTCATACTGACTTTTAAACTTCCACGGATAGCGTATATAGTAGCGCCGACTCAGACGGGCATCCTGTTCGGGGGCAATTTTCAGCTCATTTTTCAGCGTATCGACAAGTTCATAGACCTTAATCATGTTAAAGTCAAATGATTGCAGCAGTTCAGGGGCGACTATCTCCAGCGCCGAATACTGGTCAAACTGGCTTTTGGCGTTGACGCGGAACGCGAAAGGCTGAATGACATCCTCTTCTTCTTCCTCGTCCTTATCGCGGTTGCGACGGCGGCGGTCTTTCTCGTCAGCTTTTTTGAGGTAGAGCCGCAATGTGTCGGGTTTTATCACGAGATTGCCCAGCGTATCCGGCACTTCATAACGCAAGACAAGCGACATGGTATCTTTTTTTGCTATCAGGCTGTCGGTAATCCATACTGTTACGGTGTCGCGGGTAACACTGAACTCGTTGACATGCCAGGCACGGTCTGTTTGCGGGGTCAGCAGCTCCACGTCAAACGAATCGCTCAGGTGGTTTGTGAAATAAAAGGTCAGTTTATTGAACGGCTCCCGCGTGTATTTATCCAAGTACTGCTCGTTTGATTCCTCTTCGAACAGCAGCAGATAGTATGGCATCATGCGGGTTGTGCCGGCCTGTCGGCCCGGACGGTTGGGGTCAACGTCAATGCCGCCGGGAATAACCATCTCCGGCAGCAGCGGATTGATGCTGTCCACCAGCGTCTGGCTAAGCGACAGCAGCCGGGAATTGTGTCTTACCGAATCGGTACGCAGGGAATCGCGCAGAGCATAATAGGCGGCACTGTCCATATCGAGGGTACCGGTCATCACCGGCGTAGAGGGGATAGCAAACGAATCAAGAAAAGCTATTTTCTCGCCCGACTGGTTATAGGTCATGGAGTTGTCGGCATCTTCAAGAGCAAAGAGATAATACTGCCCGTCGGCCACATTTGAGAACGCATAGAACCCCTCGTCGTCGGTCTTGGACAGATACTTGGGGATTCGTTTACGGAACGATTCGAGGCTGTCGGTACTGTCATAGAGCAGTACGCTGACGCCTTGGGCGGGGTCGAGGCTTTGGGCGTTCACCACATATCCTCCCAGCATGAGGGTGTCGAAATCGGGGCCGGTACTGAAAGCCATACGGAAATCTTTCAGCTTGTTACGCTCGTTGTTGTCGGCAATGGCGTCTTTAAAGTCGAGCGAATATGTTACATTCTGGCGCAGGCTGTCGCCCATATCGATGATGACCATCTTGCCTTTGGTCTTTACGGCAGGCTTCTTGGGCAGCGGGGGCGACACCACCAGCTCGGCTGCTATCTGGTCGGTAACAACGAACTCGTCAAAAGTGAGATTCACCGTATGGCCGCCATAGTTCCGCGAATTGGCGTCAGGCGACATCTTGATGACCACCGGTGGTATGGTGTCTTTCACACCGCCGGTAGGCATCCCCGGATTGGCACAGGAGGTGGCGGCAACAACATATATTACTGTGCCGACGATGCCCGCACTGACCGCCTTCTTAATTATTGCCGTAGTATTTGCTGTAAAATCCGTCATATTCCACAACCATTTCTTCTTTTGATTTGAAAGGAAGCATATCTTTTTCTGTCGCACGGATGTATTCGGCCAGCTCCGGATGTATTTCAGGGCTGCCCTGTATTATCGCATCCGAATATTTGATGGCAAATTTGCTCATGTTCAGATATGTTGGCTCATCAAGCAGCGCCAGCTCAGCCGGGTCTGTCCCCTCGGCAAGGATATTGTTTTTGATGTTCTGATGCAGGAAGCCGTCGAGGTCTTCCTTATATATTGAAAGTATGATTTTGGCGTCCCTGAACAAGGGGTTAACAGCATAATGTGATTTGACATAATAGGGCACTAAGGATGCAATCCATCCGTGACAATGGATAATATCGGGCGCCCACCGCAGCTTGATGACCGTTTCAAGGACGCCACGGGCGAAGAATATTGCTCGCTGGTCGTTGTCGGGGAAAGGCAGCCCGTCGTCGGAGCGCAGAGTGCCGGGCCGCATGAAAAAGTCCTCATTATCAATGAAATAAACCTGCAGACGTGCCGACTGGATAGAGGCCACCTTAATAATGAGCGGATGGTCGGTATCCTCAATCACCAAGTTCATGCCGGAGAGGCGAATCACCTCATGCAGCTGATTGCGGCGTTCATTTACACCCTCATAACGCGGCATAAAAGTCCTGATTTCCCTGCCCTTTTCCTGTATCCCCTGCGGTAAATGCCTGCACACAACCGACATCTCCGTCTCCGGCAGATAGGGGGCTATTTCTTGAGAAACAAATAAGACTTTCTTCTTTTCCTTTTCCATGAGCTATCTCAATTTAAAGTAACTTTTAAATTACAAAGGTACTGATTTTTTTTGATATGGCCGCAAAAATTCAGCTGCGTCGCGATAAAATGCCGCTGAGGGCGCCAATGCGGTATCTTTTTTGCGGCCATGACAGTGTGAATTGTAAATTTTATGTGAACTATAATTGGCCGGATTTCGGAGGCCGTATGCTGTGGGAGGGCTTATGCTGGCGTTTGTGCTGATGACGGGGTTTACGGCGCCGGTGCGGAATTCGCCGGTTAGCAGCATTAAGACTGTTGTTCAGCTCAAAGCCTATCAGCAGGATGAGCGACATCAGGTAGAACAGCAGCAGAATTACCAGCAGTGTGCCGATAGAGCCGTACAGCTTGTTATACTGCCCGAAATGCGCAATATAGTAACGGAACCCGCCCAATACGGCCAGACTGAGCACGGTTGACATGGTGCTGCCCGGCGAGATGAACCGCCAGCGGGTCTTCTTGGCCGGCGCGAAGAAATACAGCGACGAGTAGGCGAAAAACAGCAGCGCAAGTATCACTATCCATTTGCCGATAATCAGCATGTAATAGGTAAGAATGTTCCCCGCCAGATTGCGCGGGAAGAGGTAATCTATGGCCATCTGACCGGCCATGAACAGCGCCATGGCGGCGGCCAGCAGCAGAACTAACAAAAACAGCAGGCCTATTGATACTATGCGCTGGTCGAGCCAGGTGCGCCGCACGGATGTGTTCAGCGAGGTGTCGAAAGCGCTCATCATGGTAACCAGCCCGTTTGTGGCAAAAATCAGCGCCATAAGGAAACCCAGCGATAACAGCCCTCCCCGCGGACGGGTGAGGATGTCTTCGAGAGTGCCTTCCACCGCCGACAGCGTACTGGCCGGCAAAAAATGATGTATCAGTTCGAGCAGCTGCGACTGGAAATCCCGAACAGGAATATATGGAATCAGCGTAAAGAGGAAAATGATTGCCGGAAAGAGCGCTACAAACAGGCTGTATGCTATCGCAGAAGCCCGCAATGTCAGCGTCCCGTCAACCATGCTGCGGTAAAAAAAAAGCATGACATCATAGAGCGGGATGCCGCCGAAACCGGGAAAGCTGACTTTACGGGCGGCTATCAGCATCCGCAGTATCTTCCGCCTAAATTGCTGTGTAACAGTGCGAAACATCACTGCGTATCAGTTTTCCCTTTGTCCTTTTCGATTCTGAGTTGATGAATTAGCATGCTCTTGCCGGACGTCTTTCGATACAGATACACCCGAAACTCGCCCGTGTCGGCTTTGAGTATGCCAACGGTGAAATTCGCATCGTCTTTGCCGCCCTCATGCAAGACCTGAAAATCTGACACCTTATTCCTGCTGAAAAAATTCGTCAGAATCTGCTTGGCCTGAGCTTTGCTGAAAATATTGTCCTGCTCAAGAACGACCATCTGTACTAAATGGTTGAACTGTGCCGACAGCTTTTCGGCATCGCCCTTCCGGAAGCCGGTGATGATTTCCTCCGGCAACCCTGCTTTCGCACCGGCGCCTGACACCAAAATCGCTATTGTAAACGCTAATATTCGTATTATTGTTTTCATTTGCATACTTGCTTTAATGTATTCTTAAATACAAAGATACTGTATTTTTATGAATACCGGAACAAAAATGCCGAAAAAAGTTTAATTTCAGTATCCCAAATTGTATTATCTTTGCACCGTCAAAAAAAGTTGTATGCAAATTGAACTTACAGTAAAAAATGAAGTAGTAGCGGCTATAAAGGCTGTGTATCAAGCAGATATAGCGCCGGATACCGTACAAATCGAAGCTACCCGCAAGGATTTCGAGGGCGACCTCACGGTGGTGGTGTTCCCGCTACTGCGCTATTCGCGGACATCGCCCGAAAATACGGCCACCGCAATAGGCCAATATCTGGCCGACAACCTCGACCTGATTGCCTCATTCGACGTCTTTAAAGGATTCCTTAATCTTAAGATTGTCCAGTCATACTGGCTCGCACAGCTGAAAGAGGCCGCAGAAACGGAAAACTACGGATTCGTGGCCCCCACCGCCGACGCGCCATTAGTAATGATTGAATATTCATCGCCAAACACTAACAAACCCCTGCATCTGGGACATATCCGAAACAATTTGCTGGGATGGTCGCTTGCCGAAATACTTAAAGCGAATGGCTTTAATGTGGTGAAAACCAACATAGTAAACGACCGCGGCATCCACATCTGCAAGTCTATGTATGCCTGGCAGCAATGGGGCGACGGTAAAACTCCCGAATCGGCCGGAATCAAAGGCGACCACCTCGTGGGCGACTGCTATGTGCTGTTCGACAAGCATTACAAGCAGGAAATCAGGGAACTGACCGCCGCCGGCAGGACGCCCGAAGAGGCCGAACAGCAGGCGCCTTCAATGTGTGCAGCCCGTGAACTGCTCCGAAAATGGGAAGCCAAAGACCCCGATACCGTCGCCCTCTGGAAACGCATGAACCAATGGGTATATGACGGATTCGACATCACCTACAGGGAACTGGGAATAGACTTCGACAAAATATATTATGAATCGCAGACATACCTCGAAGGCAAAGCCGAAGTGCTGCGCGGCCTCAATGCTGGCCTCTTTGAGCAGGAACCCGACGGCTCCGTATGGGCCGACCTCACCGCCGACGGCCTGGACCGCAAAATACTGCTGCGCTCTGACGGCACCTCCGTTTACATGACCCAGGACATCGGCACGGCTAAGCTGCGCTTCAACGACTTCCCCATCGACCGCATGATTTATGTGGTGGGCAACGAACAGAACTACCATTTCCAGGTGCTCGCCACGCTGCTCGACCGCCTCGGTTTCAAGTGGGGAAAAACACTGTTCCACTTCTCCTACGGCATGGTGGAACTGCCCAGCGGAAAGATGAAATCGCGCGAAGGTACCGTGGTGGACGCCGACGACCTGCTGGCCGACATGGTAAAAGTGGCCCGCAAAACTTCCGAAGAACTCGGAAAGCTCGACGGTTATTCCGACACGGATGCCGAAAAAACATACCGCATGATTGCACTCGGCGCCCTCAAATATTTCATCCTGAAAGTGGACCCCAAAAAAAACATGCTCTTTAACCCCGAAGAATCAATCGACTTCAACGGAAATACCGGCCCCTTTATCCAGTATGCCCACGCCCGCATCTGCTCGGTATTGCGGAAAGCCACCGAACAGAACATAAGTTTAATACTGCCGAAAAAACTCCCCTCCCTCTTAGATAAGGAACGAAACCTGCTCAAAACCGTTACCGCATGGCCACAGGCAGTACGCGAAGCCGGAACCGCTTACAGCCCCGCCCTTATCGCCAACTATATCTATAACTTGGTGAAAGAGTTCAACCAGTTCTATCACGACTACTCAATACTCTCGGAACCGGACACCGACGTGCGGGCTTTCCGCCTTGTACTCTCGGCAGTTGTGGCACGAATTATCCGGTCGGGTATGTGGCTGCTGGGCATTGAATCGCCGGAACGGATGTAAAATGTATAATGTAAACTAACCGTTAATTATTGGTTACTGTTCATTGCGTCCGGCATAATAGCGCATGAACTGGGTGCGCTCATACATCTCAGGGGCAGTGATGTTGCGGTACGACAGGCGGGCGCGGAAGTCGTCGATGCAGGTGAAGTTCCATCTGGCCATAAACTGCTCCATGTCGGCCAATATTTGCCCCACCGTTTGCGGGCCATGCAGATAGAGCGCCGAGCACAGCTGGGCAACGCGGGCGCCCGCCAGCAACATCTTCACCACGGCGGCGCTGTCGTGAATACCGGTTGAAGCGGCGATTTCCAGTTCGGGAACGGCCGCACTGACCATGCCGATAAGACGCAGGTTGCGGCGACTCTCTGACGGCGCACTGAACACTTCGGAGGCCGTCATTTCCAGCGTGTCCAAGTTAATATCCGGCTCATAGAAGCGGTTAAACAGCGTAACAGCCCGCGCTCCGGCGGCAGCAAGCCGCGCCGCAAAGCCCGCAATATTGGTGAAACAGAACCCGATTTTGACGGCCACAGGAATCTTAACGGCGCCGCATACCCGCGCTACCACATCACAATAGCGGGCTTCGATGACCTCGGAGGCGACGGTGCGCTCGGTGGGTAACAGGAAGATGTTCAGCTCAAGGGCATCGGCACCGACCCGTTCAAACTCCAGCGCAAAGTCTGTCCATTCATGCCCGGAGGCGCAGTTGACGCTGGCAATTACCGGTATTGACGTCGCCTTTTTGGCGTCCCGCAGCAGGGCAAGATGCGCCTCCACAGAGTGCTGCCGAACATACGTCCGCAAATAATCGGACGCCTCCGGATAGACATCGGTGTCCGCCTGACTGACATCCTGCATAATCTGCTCTTCAAACAGCGATTTGAGTACCACAGCGGCGATTCCCGCGTCCTCCAAATCACGGATTCGCGCCACAGTGCCGGTCAAGCCCGAACTCGCGGCAACAAGCGGATTCTTCAGCTTCAGCCCCATGTAAGTAGTTGAAAGTTTGCTCATATTATTCTTTTTTTAACGGTATATCAATTTCTGGCGCCAAAAATCAGGCTGCCAACCCGAATCATGGTACTGCCTTCTGCGAGCGCCTCCGGATAATCGTCAGACATGCCCATCGACAGTTCCGAAAAGGCGGAATCGTCTGCAAAGAATCGCGCTTTCAGCGCCTCAAAGATACGCTTTAATTCCTTAAATTCGCCCCGCACAAGCGCCTTGTCGTCCGAAAAGGTGGCCATCCCCATTACGCCGACAATTTTCACTGCCGCAAGTTCCTTATATTCAGGCGACTGCAACATCTCGACCGCCTCCGCAAAAGTGAAGCCGAACTTGGTGGCCTCTTTTGCGATATGAAACTGCAGCAAACACGGAACCTGTCGTCCGACTTTGCGGGCTTCACGGTCAACGGCGGTCAGCAGCCGCAACGAATCAATGCTGTGAATAAGGCTCACAAACGGCACTATCAGGCCGACCTTGTTGGTCTGCAAATGCCCGATAAAGTGCCACTCAATGTCTTTGGGCAGCCGCTGATACTTGCCGACCAGCTCCTGCACCCTGTTCTCGCCGAATATCTTCTGCCCGCAACAGTAGGCTTCCAGCACGGCGGCGTCCGGTTTGAACTTCGACACCGCTATCAGGCGCACATGCGGCGGTAACTGCCCGTATATTTTCTGTAAATTCTCCCTGGTATTACTCATTAAACCACTTATTAAACCTGCTTTTTCGATGCAAAACTACAAAAAAATCCCGATTCTGCGCATCGCATCGCTGCCGTACCCGAAAAATTCATTACTTTTGCTGCCGAATCTTCGCATGAAAACAGTTATGAACAAAAGTAATAAATGGCTCGAATCGGCGCTGTTGCTGAGCGCTATCGGCGGCAGTTTTTGCGCCCTGCTCTATTTTTGCGCGGCAATATTCTTCCATCAAGTGGCAGGACTTGTAGAATGGCTGACAAATCCGACAGTTATAACAAACATAAGTCCGGCATATTTCCTGTCGCTGGGCGGCGCTAATTGTGTGTCGTTGCTCGGCGTTGCAGGCATGAAGCGGGCACAGCGCTCCGGATTCCGGCTCTATGTGCTCGCGCAGCTGCTGATATTGCTGTTGCCGACTCTTAAAATGGGATTATCATCATTCTCTTCGGTCAACGCCATCTTTACCCTGCTTTTTATCACAATTTACGCATTTAATTACCGCTATTTCAACAGATAATCCCGCTATTTCCTGACTTTTGTCAACAAAAAGAAGATTTGCTGCTGAAGTTCTTCAAACGGATATATCTTGAACAGCAAAAATATAGCCCGGCGCGACCATCTGTAATATCTCCTGCACAGAAACGCGGATTTCCGACCCCTGCATACACTGGGGGTGCAAATCCGCGCAAGCGAAATTGTCTGCACCGAGCCGGGAACACGGTAACAATATTTATGAAACGATTTAACCCGGGAACGCTCAAATGAACATTTGTTCGCGGCCGCTGTGTGTGTGTGTGTGTGTGTGTGATAAAATAATTAAGGACATGACCAAGGGAAATCTGATTTGAGGCAAAAATTGTCTGCAAATGTTTAGTCTGTTTCTTTAATGTAAAAAAATAATTATTCATACCATAAATATTATACTGTTCAAATTTTCAGGCAAAGATAGGACTTTTTTTAATACGGGGCTGTCTGAACTGTCATTTTTCTGATTGCCATGATTTTTTGCCCCTGCCCCCCCGTCATTGCGGGAATTGTCGTGAACATGGATTCTCAGACGTTATAATTCCTGTTCGACCTGTTTTTGTTGTTTCAGGGGGAATTTTTTTCCGGAATTTTGCAGAATAAAAAAAAGTATATATCTTTGCTGTTAAATTTAAACATAATAAATATATGCCAACCATTAGCAGTTTTCTGGGTATTGTGATTTCGATGTATTTTAACGACCACAATCCGCCACATTTTCACGCAAAATATAATGATTTCCGTGTGATGATTGCTATTGATTCATTTGCCATTATTGATGGGAACCTGCCACCTCGAATTCTGGGGCTGGTGCTGGAATGGGCTGCAGAACATAAAGCAGAATTAACAGAAAATTGGGATTCATTGAAAACAACAGGAAAATTTAAAACTATTAAACCATTAATATAAATATAGGAGATTGCATTATGATTTGGGTTGTAAAAGCAGATAAAGCAGCAGGAAAATACTGCATAAGAATCGAATTCAGCGACGGAACTGTCGGCATCGTCGATTTTGAAAAAATATTGAAAAAAGACCACAGGGAGATAATCCGCGAATTGCTCAACACTGACCTGTTCAACCGTTTTTTTATTGATAATGACACCATCAACTGGAAAAACGGCGCCGATTTTGCCCCTGAATTTCTATACGAAATTATGTCGAAAGTACAGCAGGCAGCGTGACACTTCGACACAT
>JAISSS010000094.1 GCA_031272965.1 Bacteroidales bacterium
AGGGTCTATGCCGAAAGCTATCTCGCCGTTGCCCACCTGCGCTATCTCGCGGGGATTGATGCTGTCTAAGGTGAAGATATGCCGCTTGACTAAAGCCTCGCGGTCGATGCGCCCGCCGCCGCACGAGAACAGGAAAATTGTTACCGTAAAAAAATTTATTGTTCTTTTCATACTGCTTTTAATACAAAGCGCAAAGATAGCAAAAAATATTGGACGGAAGATAAGCGAATAAAAATTGTATCGTTGAAAAAAAAATCGTACCTTTGTGCCGACGTTTTAAGGTTACAACGATGGATATATCAAAAATAAGGAACTGGCCTGTTGGCATACAGGATTTTAAGGACTTGCGGCAACGCGGCTGTATCTATGTGGACAAGACACAATATATCCCGCAACTTATTGCCGTAGGGAAGCCGTATTTTCTGGGGCGTCCGCGACGCTTCGGCAAGAGCCTCTTTGCTTCTACCCTCCGATATTACTTCGAGGGTGAAAAAGAATCGTTCAGGGGGCTCGCTATTGAAGCGTATGAAAAGGAATGGAAAAAGTACCCTGTCATTTATATTGATTTTAACATCTCAAGTTTTCAAACTTTCCATTCGCTTGAAGTGGTCATTGACAACATCCTCAAGAAATACGAAGCTAAGTACGGAATAACCGACATCGCAGACGACCTGTCGGTGAGATTTTCCAATCTGATACGGGGCGCCTGTACCGATGAAGCGCTAAAAGTAGCAGTAATCATTGACGAATACGACAAACCTCTTGTCAACACAATGGAGAACCAGGAACTGAACGACACAATACGCGCTTTCATGAAAGGCTTTTATGGCGTACTTAAAGCAATGGACAGTTACCTGCGCTTCGTGTTCATCACAGGCGTTACCAAGTTCTCCAAAGTGAGCGTTTTCAGCGACCTGAACCAACTGACGGATATAACAATGGACAGAGCGTATGCCGGAATTTGCGGAATTACAGAGACCGAACTGATTACACATTTCAACTCCGACATTCAAACGCTGGCCAACGAAAACCATATCCCTTACGAGGCGGCGCTGGCAAAGCTGAAAAAGCTGTACGACGGCTACCATTTTGCCAAAGACAGCGAAGGTGTGTATAACCCTTTCAGCATCATGCATACTTTCAGACGAAACGATTTCGGAGACTACTGGTTCGAAACCGGCACCCCTACCATGTTAGTTAAGATATTAGAAAACAACAGGTTCGATATACGCAAGTTCGAAAACGACCTGACAATCGCCGCCAATTCGATTGACGACTACCGTTTTGGCCAAATCGACATTACGCCACTGCTGTATCAGAGCGGTTATCTGACTATCAAGGCGTATGACCCCGTTCTGAACCAATATACGCTTGGCTTCCCAAATGAGGAGGTGAAATACGGATTCCTCGTGGAACTGATGCCGCAGTATGCGCCCGTTCCCGGCGGGATGGTACATTCTTTCTCCGCAGCAAAATTCGTCGAAACGCTTTTCAATGGCGATGCCGAAGGCTTCATGACACTGCTGAAAGCCTTCTTCGCATCAATCCCTTACGACGCCGTCAAAGCGAAGCATCGCGACGAACAGCACTATCAATACACCTTCTGGATGCTCTTCAAACTGATGGGGCAGTTCGTCGAAACCGAAGTGAAGAGCGCACAGGGACGCGCCGATGCAGTCGTCATAACTGCAGACGCAGTCTATGTCTTTGAGTTTAAACTCTACAGAAGCCTGTCTAACAAACGTTCTGGCACCAAAGAGGCGGCCACTGCCACTTCACCTAACTCCGCCGAAGCCGCCATCAGGCAAATTGATGACAAGGGCTATCTTATCCCCTACTCTGCCGACGGCAAGCGCTTAGTGAAAATCGGCGCCGAATTTAGCATCTCAAAACGCGGCATCAAGCGATGGCTCATAAAAGAAAATACTGTTAATAAATAAAAAAACATCCGACTGGCCTTACATATTGAAAATTTATGTACTTTTGCCACGAAATCATAAACGAATATTGTTGACATGAAAGATAACTTTTCAATAATATTGACAGCACAAATCGGGGCTTGGGTTAATTTTTTAACACCAAGTACGATTTCTTTTGGCCATCTCGAAAATTATCTTAACACACACCCACACACACACCCACACACACACACACACACACACACACACACATCCCGCGAACGTATGTTCTATTGGTAGCCCGGTGCCGGAGATACACGATACACTAATCCACCATGTGCCAAAAATCATGGTAATCTCAAAAATCATACGAATCACAGTCCGGACAATACGCAATTTATTAATCCCTAAATATTTATCAAAATGAGAAATTTCAAGCAAATTAACATCAGAATTGCGGCGCTTCTGCTGGCCGTCACAGCCATCGTCTCCTCATGCGACAAAACAGACAAAACAGATAATACAGATAATACCGACAACGCTGATAACGGAACGGGAATTCCCGGTACAGTTGTAAACCTTACCGCAACGGCAGGTGACGGACAGGTCAGTTTATTCTGGGACGAGCCGTCAGACAACGGCGGCGCAGAAATCACCGGTTACAGAGTTATAGCCGACATCTGGGCAAAGGAAGTAACCAAAACGGCAAGCGAGCGAACGCACACCTGCACAGGGTTGACCAACGGCACGGAATACACCTTCAAAGTGCGGGCGGTCAATGTCAACGGCGCAGGTGTAACAACTATGGTAAAAGCAATGCCAACGGGAGCTCCCGGCGCTGTTCTGAACTTTACTGCAACAGCAGGCGACAGACAGGTTACTTTAGCTTGGTACAAACCCTCGAATAACGGCGGCACGGAAATCACCGGCTACGAAGTTACGGCTGACAATTGGACAAACAAAATAACCAAAACCGCAGACGAGCGGTCGCATACCTACACCGGATTGACCGGCGGCACAGAATACACCTTCAAAGTGCGGGCGGTCAATGTCAACGGCGCAGGCGCGGAAAGCATGGCAAAAGCCGCCCCGTGGAAACTCGTGTGGGAAGACAACTTCGACGGCACAAGTCTCGACCCGACAAAATGGCGCAAGATAGACGACCCGCGTAATTTGGGCTGGGATTCTGATTGGAACCGCCACATGAGTGAACGCGATGAGCTGTTTGACGTGCGCGACGGGAACCTCATCCTTCGCGGGATGAAGAACACTTTCGACCCGACCGATGAACGCCCGTATTTAACCGGCGGCGTTGAGACCAACACCTTGCAGGGCTTTCAACAGGGACGTCTTGAAATATGCGCCAAGTTAGGCTGTGCACAGGGCGCCTGGCCTGCTATCTGGATGATGCCTTATGCCGGTACGACAACCTACGGCTGGCCTCGCTGCGGCGAAATAGATATTATGGAACACATTAATTTTAATACCGATGTGTATCAAAGCCTTCATTCTCACTATATTGACGAGGTGAAGGCAACCTCCCCCAAATCAAGTGCGACTGTGAGCTCCGTACTTTTCAAGCGCGACGACTACAACATTTTCGCAGTAGAGCTGTATCACGACAGCCTGCGTTTCTTTGTCAACGGCTCCAAAACGCTTACCTATCCCCGCATTGATACTAAGGAAGAAGGGCAGTTCCCTTTCGACGATTACCCGTTCTACCTGATGCTCGACATGCAGCTTGGCGGCTCGTGGGTCGGCGAAGTTAACCTCGCGCACTTGCCGGTGCCGGTGGAAATGTATATTGACTGGGTAAGATTTTATAAACAGGAAAATTAAAAAAGAAATGATTATTCAGAAAACGTCCCCTTAATGTCCCTGACGACACATCTTTCAACAAGGGTACACGATGCGGATAATAAAAAAGGTAACAACATAAAGTTGTTACCTTTTTTGCGGTGCGGACGGGACTCGAACCCGCGACCCCCGGCGTGACAGGCCGGTATTCTAACCGACTGAACTACCGCACCGTGTTAGAATCTGCTCTTTTCTTTCAAAAGCGCTGCAAAAATAGAGCTTTTTTCAATACCCCCGACATTTTTAGCCATTTTTTTTCTGCTTTTTTCATACTAATTTTATAACATATTGACAATCAACATTTTGCAATGTTAACTAAATTATACGAATGCAGTGTTTTCTCGCCATTCCAGCGGTAGGCGGTCAGGGGGCCATTGCGGTTAACGCCGGAATCAACGCAACACAAGTTATCTGCGACGATATTTGGCCCTGCGAAGCGACAATAATGTCCGAAAAAAACGGGCGGTGCATCTACCGGATATGGCGTTGATTCGCCTGCGATTTCAGGGGGTATGCTGTAGTCGGGCAACCGGAATCGACTTTCAAATGACAATTCATTGAAAGTCAGTCCATGACGATGCAACCACCACCGTGTACGAAATGTGCGGCGCTGTTGTCCCTTTTCGTCAAATATGAGCATGTCCTCAGGCAGCCGGAAGTCAATGCCGCGGCACGTTTCCCAGAAAGCACAGGCGAGGTCGGACTCCTCACCGGCTATATGCCGTAAAAACGATTTCTTCAATTTCTTTTCAGACATTTGTTCTTTCAATAGTTGAATATTATTATCTGTCCAGCAGGCATGAACTGCCCGTATATCGCCCAAATCGAGGAACAGAGGCAACCGTCGCAGCCATTTGACATGACTTTGCCATGCCGCACGGCGTCCGCTAAATTCCTGCATTGTGCGTTTCACATCGGCGTTATGCAGGCGGCGTCTGTCTAACGGGGCATCGTCTTTGTCCCGCAGGGTAAAATAGATGGCATTAAGTTCGTGGTTGCCCAATATTGCTAAGGCACACCCGCTTTCGGTCATGTCCCGTATAATATTGATTGTCAGCTCGTTTTGCGTACCGCGATTGATGAAGTCTCCCACAAATACGGCCTTCCGTTCCGGATGTGCAAAATGACCGTTGTGCTGTGAATAGCCCATTTCCAGCAGCAGGGCTTGCAGCATATTGGCGTGCCCGTGAACGTCTCCGATGATGTCATACATTTTGTGCTATTTTTTGTATTCGAGCCGATAAATCAGCGATAATTGCTGGGAATGGTCAAGATAGCCGTCAACTAAATGGAACGACCAGTTAAAATGGCCTTTTATTTTATCCAGATTTATGAAATTCCAGCCCGTGTCTGCCCGCATGTAGCTACGGGCACGGTACATCCGGTCGCCCGCTATTATGTGGTGCCCGTCGCCACAGCTATATACAGCATTGAGGAAAAAATGCGGGATTTCCATCCGCAATTCGCCGAAGAAACTTTGCGCATTCTCAAATGTTGAAATGTGCCGCTCCCTGAATGTTGAGACGAATGTTCCGGCGCGGATATAAGCCGCAGGCATATTCAGCATGGCGGAGAAGTCGCAATTCATGTAAGCAATTATCGCAAAATTATCTTCAATATGCACATCACTCTGTTCTTCAGATTTCAGAGCGTTATGATAGAGTGTCATAAAGTGCCGGAACGACAAGGGTCCGACGACGGTCTGACTTCCGGCGGCGCAAGCCATGAACGCCTCGCGACGGGTCACAGTTTGGCGGCCGGTCCAGTCAACGAAAGCCTCCTCATAGCCGGAGCGCCATGACCGCCGCACAAGCAGCCCCTCAATATTGGGGCGATAATACAGCAGTGTATCGGTGAGCAGCGCCAGCGGGTATTGATTAGCAAGGCTGCTTCGCGGGAAGGCTCCAAAGCTGAATGTGGTATGGCGGTCATCATACAGATAATATGCCGTCAATTTGGGCTTTTGTTCATCAATATCGGCGCCAAATTCAAAGAAATGATTAAATCCCAGCCGCAGATGATGCCCCTCAACGGGGAAAAAATCGGCTTCCACACCATATTGTGTACCCATAATGGTCTGTGAATAAGCCATTTTGCTGTTCGCAAATTCACGGTTATCGCCTATGCCATACACGAATCCGTTGACCCCAAACTGGGCAAACGCAGTAACTGTCCACAGCATACCGGATGCCGTCAAAAGTGTTCTATACAACATTCTCTTTCAATTTTTCTGCAAAGTAACGATATTTTTCCCGAAAGTCAACAAAATTGTTCTCAGACGTTCCTGTTATGATGAAAGTTTACCTGCAAATATCATAGCTAACTGAATCGGGCTGTGTTCAGGTGTTTGCCGATGAAGCCGATGTATATGCGGCCATTTCGGGGCAAAAAGTGGAACCGCATCACGCCCAGCTTGACATGCATTTCAAAACATTCTTTAGTTCCGTCAGGCAGCATGAATACGCGCTGATTGTAGTAATGTTCCACTTCCATGGTCTTTTTCGACTCGTGCGACACGTTCAGGGTGGTCTTGAGATTGGCGTCTTTCACGCTGAAAGCGCCTGATTTCCAATATGTCTGTACATAGCGGTCAAATTCTTTCAGCTTTGCAATGATGGGGTTGAGGAAAGTCTTGCCGATATCTTTCAGGTCGTTCTCTACGGAGGGACAGAGGACGAGTTTTTGGAACAGCTGTTCGCGACGTGCCCATAGCGATTCCGGGGTTACATCCCACAGATACTTGTTCTTAAATTCCTGATAGTCTTCGGGGTCGGAGATACAGCGGGTATCGTCCGACTCGAAATGGACGCCATAGAAGGCATTATAGCTCTGATAGAGAGCGTCAAACTCTTCGAGAGAGCCTATTTTGTGGTCGAGAGAATCAATGGCGTTAAACAGTTTTGGGAGTACGGTCATTCCGAACTGGCGGTCTTCCATTTTTGCGAACACTACATCGGCGAAGTCGCCGTCGGCAGTGGGGGTCTCCCAGATAGAATCGTGTTTAAGGAACCTTTCGGAGGCGTCGTTGTTCAACACCAGGTCATTGAGATAGCGCAGATTTGCCTCTATTTCGTGAGCGCGGGCCGATTCGTAGCTTTTTTGATATAAGTAATAATTAAACATTGCGGCGTAGTTTTACGAGGTAAGAATAATCTAACTGGCTTTGGTCGAAGAATCCTTTTGGCCAGTGGGTGAGTTCGCCCTTTTCACGGACGCCGATGGGGGTTACAGAGGGCTGTATTCCGCTGTCGTCGTGAGCGAAGAAGTTTATAACCACATCTTCGGGGGATATTTTCTGTTCTGCGGCGGCAATCTGGATGCCATTGATGACGTGGTCGCTGTGGGTTTCAATCACCACATTGATTCCTGCGCTGGCCACGATTGCGAGGAACTGTCCTATGCGGGACTGTGCAGACGGATGCAGATGAGCTTCCGGGTTTTCGACGATGAAGAAGCGCTCTTTTTGGGCTAACAGGCCGGTAACGATGACCGGCAACACGTAGCTGATGCCGAATCCCGTATTGGTAGGCACTATTGGCGTTCCTTTAGAATAGCTGTTCTGCACGGCGATGCGGGCAGTATGCGTCCGGTCGTCATAGTGGGAAGAGATAGCTACCCCCGGCAGGATGAACTGTAGCCAGGCATTGATGTGGTGCTCAAAACGGCTACCTGTGAGAAATTCTTCGTTAGTACGGACGTCTTCTGCCACGAAGTTATAGTTCATATCAGCAATCATCTGGGCAGTATATTCGCCCTGAAAGCCCACATTCGGATAGTCATAAAATTTCATGCTTTGTGCCAGGCGCGGGCCGAGCCTTTCTGCATTAAGGTAGTAAAATTCCTGAAAATACAGGGGATTATCGGGGAAGCTGTTTATCAACGGCGCTTTCGGGGTGAGCCATAACTCGCGTCCGGTATTGATGTCATAAGCTACTGACAGCATCCGGTTAGCGTCAGCGGCAAGGCACATAGTAATGGTGTCGCGCACATCAGCATCTACCGGCACTACGTAATCGCTGTTGCCCAGACTGAGGCAGTAGCCGTCGTTCAGCGGCACATTCAGCCCGTTCAGTTCGGTGAGATTGTACTGCCCGTTTTCCCATTGGGCGCAATGTTCTATGGTCTGACGCATGAACAGAAGCGACTGTATCGCAGAGCTTTTGCCATTGCCATTCGAACCGACAAACACTGACAGCTTCCGTAACGGTATTTCGGCGTCATGAAAACATTTGAAGTTTTTTATCCTAAGGTACATCATATATTAGCAGAACGTTAACAGTTAACAGTATTTTCGATAAGCAGTTTCAGCTCGCGCAGTGTATATTGTATGTTGGCTTTACCATTGGTGCCGTATGAGAGGTAGTTATACAGCTGCCTGTCGGAGGCTATTTTGCCGGCCAATGGTTTCAGCAGAGCCAGCGGTTTGTTCTTTTCTCTGATTAGTTGCGGCTCGCAACAGCTCAGCAGGGTGGATATGCAAACGAACAGCGCCTTGTTTATCAGTTGTTTTCCGGCGCCCGGCAGCAAATCTTTCGGGGTTATCTTTCGGAAGGCATACTGGCGTCCAAGCAGGTACTCGGCGTTGCGCATGGCATTTGAGAACTTGCGGATATACGGCGCGAAGTCGTCCGTTACAGTCTTCACATGCGCTTCGGTGAACTCGTCAAGCCAGGTCTCCATGTAGCCGTTATAGCGGTCAAGTTCGCCCTTTTCCATGAGGGAAGAGAAGAGCATGAAGCGCATACATACTTCGCGGTCTTCCATGCGCTTAGCTTTAATACCGTTGTCGGTAGCGGCCCGAAATTCGGGCATCCGGGTCATCGTGGTGATGGCTTCGCGCATGCCGCGTCCGGTGAGGCAGTTGCGGATTTCCTGATTGTTTAGCGGTCTGCCTCCGGTATTTATGCGGCGGAATATGTCGTATTTTATCTTGTATGGCGAGGTGGGGTCAATGATGTTGGCTGAAAGCGTAGTGAGGTTAAACCACCGGTAGAACTTGGAATCGATGCCCGTTTTGGAACCATGTGTCTGATAGACGCGGCCGCCGCATGAATCCTGCAAATACTGCAGGTTCTTCAGCGCGAACTTGTTGTCCATAAAATCCTTAATGGCACGGATTCGCTGTAGCCCGTCCACTACAGACAGCTTGCCTTCGCGGTCTTCTGCGAAATAGAACATCGGTAAGGGGATACGCAACAGAATAGATTCTATCAGCCGCGACTTCTGAGTTTGGTCCCATACCATCAGCCGCTGGAAGTCAGGATTGAGGTCTATTTCGTTGTTATCTATCATCTGCGCGATGAGGGTTATAGGGATTTTGTCGGTACGGACTCTGATTTTGTCGGGGTCATACGGCGCCATGTCGAAAGCGTCGCCCTCGTTATAGCTGTCAGTGCCGGAGCTCTCCGTTTCGATGATTGACGACAACAAGGCATCTAATTTCGTGTCGATAACATCCTGACTGTCAGTGATTTCGTCCGAAATACCCAATATACTGAGCTGGTTGTTATACAATTCCAGCTCTATCCACACATTATGAGTGGCATCGATGAGGTCGAAAAAAGTCCGCGCTCCGCGGGTCTCCTTTTTCAACAAGTTTAAAAATACAACCTGTTCATTTTTCAGATTGAATTCCATACCGCAGAATTTTTCCTCAAAAATAGGAAAAAATTCGTTTTAGAAACAAATGTTGGCAAAAAAATTTTTCCGTGTCGAATCAGTTATACCGCAGGGAACCGAAATATGTCGCATCAGTCGGCGTTGGTTGGGCTGTCGGCAGTTTTTGAGCCGGTGGCAATATTAACGTAGTATTTTAAGCTAACCTTATCTCCGAATACCAATACCGACTGAATCCGGCTGGCGTCTAACAGCCGCTGCATCTCCTGACTGACCCCGCCACAGTATATGCAGGTTACGTTTTTCTGACGGAGGAACTCGACGATTTTTGCTGCCGACGCGGCCACGTTCCGGTAAGGATTGGCCACAAACGAACTCTTTTGTCCGTCAAGGAGCAGAATCCACGGGCTGCTTTCCAGACGTAAAGCCATGCTGGCAGTCAATTTTTTTTCTGTTGCACCTATTGCTATCATATTTTTCTATTTTTGTAAAATACAAATATGAAAAAATTTCACTATATGGGCAAAAAAAATCGGGATTTTTTGGCGGTTTTTATTAAAAACTTAATTTTCGGGCCTGATAATATGCAGTTTATAATTCTTTTTTATCTTTGCGGCCTGAATTTTTGATTATAAGATAGAAATCATGGAAATACCGAGCAAGTATAATCCGGCAGACGTAGAAGACAAGTGGTATCAATATTGGACGGCGCACGGGCTGTTTCATTCCGAACCGGACGGGCGCGAGCCATATACCGTTGTCATTCCTCCGCCCAATGTTACCGGAGTGCTGCACATGGGGCACATGCTGAACAACACTATTCAGGACATCCTGACCCGCCGTGCCCGTATGCTGGGCAAGAATGCCTGCTGGGTGCCGGGTACCGACCACGCCTCTATCGCCACGGAAGCCAAAGTTGTGGCAAAACTCCGCAGCGACGGCATCAGTAAAGCGAACCTCACACGGGAACAGTTCCTCGAACACGCATGGGACTGGACGCGAAACTATGGCGGCGTTATCCTTACCCAGCTGAAGAAGCTCGGCGCCTCGTGTGACTGGCAGCGTACCTGCTTCACAATGGACGAGGCCCGCAGCCAGTCGGTTATTATGGTGTTTATTGACCTCTATAATAAGGGACTGATATACAGGGGCAAACGGATGGTCAACTGGGACCCTGCAGCCCTGACCGCACTCTCCGACGAGGAAGTGTTCTATCGGGAAGAGCAGTCGAAACTCTATTACCTGCGCTATCGGATTGAGGGCGAAGAACAATACGTTACCATCGCCACCACGCGCCCGGAAACCATCCTCGGCGACACCGCCGTGGCCGTCAATCCCAATGACCCCCGCTTCACTCACCTGAAGGGCAAAAAGGTCATCGTGCCCTTAGTGAACCGCCCCGTCCCGATTATCATGGACGACTATGTGGAAATGGAGTTCGGTACCGGATGCCTGAAAGTCACTCCCGCTCACGACGAAAACGACTACGAAATAGGCCTCCGGCACAACCTCGAAATCATCGATATTTTCAACGACAACGGCACAATGAACGCCGATGCAACCATGTTTATTGGCGACGACCGCTTCGATGTGCGAAAAAAAATCATCCCGGAATTGGAACGGGCAGGCAGCCTCGTGAAAATCGAAGATTACACAAATAAAGTTGGCTATTCCGAACGCACAAATACCGTTATCGAACCGCGCCTTTCCACACAATGGTTCCTCAAAATGACAGAGCTGGCCAAACCGGCCCTCGAAAATGTGATGAACGACAACATCACGTTCTATCCGGCGCGATTTAAGAACATCTATCGGCACTGGATGGAGAACATTCGGGACTGGTGCATCAGCCGCCAGCTGTGGTGGGGGCATCGCATTCCGGTATATTACCTGCCGGACGGCCGTTTTGTGCTCGCTCAAACGCGCGAGGAGGCCATGACGCTTGCCCGAGAGCAAATGCCGGACATCACCGACGCCCAACTGCGTCAGGATGACGACGTTCTCGACACATGGTTCTCAAGCTGGCTGTGGCCGATTTCCGTGTTCGACGGAATCCGTTTCCCCGACAACGATGACATTAAATATTACTATCCTACAAATGACCTCGTTACTGCGCCCGACATTATTTTCTTCTGGGTGGCACGCATGATAATCACCGGCTATGAATACCGGCATAACTACCCGTTCAAGAACGTCTATTTTACGGGCATCGTGCGCGACGAGCTGGGCCGGAAGATGTCGAAACAGCTGGGCAATTCGCCCGACCCCTTAGAACTGATTGCCAAATATGGCGCTGACGGTGTGCGCGTGGGGATGCTATTGTGCTCGCCGGTTGGCGGCGACCTGCGCTACAACGACAGCCTGCCACAACAGGGCGCCGGATTCGCCACAAAAATATGGAACGCTTTCCGCCTCGTCAAGGGATGGCAGGTCGATGCCACATTGCCGCAACCCGAACATTCCCGCTTAGCCATAGAATGGTTCCGCCACAAGTTCGGCGCTATCCTGGAACAAACAAATGTCCACTTTGAGAAGTTCCGCATATCGGATGCTCTTATGGGCGTTTACATCGCCGTGAAAGACGAGTTCTCCGGCTGGCTGCTCGAAATCGTAAAACCCGAATATCAGCACCCCATCGACGGCAAAACATATTCGGAAGTTATCGGAATATTTGACAGCCTGCTGCGCATGATGCACCCGTTTATGCCATTTGTTACCGAAGAAATATGGCAGTTGCTTGACGAACGGGCAGACGGGCAAAGTATCATGACCGCGACATGGCCAACAGCCCGCTGCTGTGATGAGGCATTGCTGGCGCAGTTCGATGATGCCCGCGAAGCCGTGTCAGGCATCCGCAATGTGCGCACAAAATATAATATCGCCAACAAGGACAAATTGCAATTATTTGTATTACAGGGCGATAAGGGCTATGCCCCCGACTACGGCAGCATTATCTGCAAGCTGGGCAATCTGTCGGCGCTAACCCGCGTTGAGAAAGAGATTCCGGATGCGGCAACGTTCCTTGTAAAATCAACCACGTTTTTCGTCCCCACCGGCAATTTCATCGACGCAGAAGAGGAGCTGGAAAAACTGCGAAAGGAACTCGCCTATACCCAAGGCTTCCTGAAATCGGTCATGGGCAAGCTGAATAACGAGCGGTTCACAGCAAATGCCCCCGAAGCGGTGGTGACGGTAGAACGCGCCAAGAAAGCTGACGCCGAAAACAGGATTCGCAGCCTCGAAGAACAGATAAGAGCATTAGTGAAAGATTAAATTTTCCCGCGCAATATTAAATTTATTGCAAACCGGGCGCATTTTTACAATTGTGGAATAATTTTTGTACCTTTGCTGTTTCAAACACATATAGATTTCAGACTATGGAATTGAGAAAATTTTTGTTGGCAGGGCTTTGTGTAAGCACCATGATGTCAGTATTCAGCGGCTGCAGTAAAGATGACGGCGGCGCTGAAAGCGAAACAAGCTACCTTGAACGCAACTTGTGGATTAAGGAGACGATGGAAGTCATGTATTTTTGGAACAGGCAAATTCCGAAAGTTGACTACACCAAGCAGACCGATTCCAAGCAATACTTTAACAGCCTGCTGTATAAAGACGACCGTTTTTCGTACATCACGGACGACTATGACGGCCTGCTAAGCGATTTGCAAGGAGCATCCACGCTGTCAATGGGTTACGATTACACGGCCTATTATATATCGTCAGGCAGTCAAAAAGTCATGATGGTAGTGAACTATGTCTATCCCGATTCTCCGGCAGACAGAGCCGGGCTCAAACGCGGACACATAATTACCGCCATCAACAATACCGAACTGACAGCTTCCAATTTCTACGAGCTCTATTCCGGCACGTCTTACTCGGTGCAGCTTGCCCGCATGGAAGACCGTCACCTGTCGGCTTCGGGGACATCAATATCCATGACCGCCGCTACCATTGACCCCAATCCTGTCGTTTACAGCACCGTAATTGCGACTGGCCAAAAGAAAATCGGATATTTGGCATACGTGTCTTTTGTGTCCGGAACAAACAGCAAATTCCTGCTCGAACTCGACCGCGTATTTAACAGCTTTAAAGCAGAAGGTATTACAGACCTTGTAATAGACCTGCGCTATAATCCGGGGGGAGACACAGACGCCGCCACACGTCTGGCCTCCGAAATAGTCCCTGCCGCCCATAATCGGGACGTATTCACCTATTACGAGTTCAATGACATTGTGTCAGACTATTATAAAAACAATCCTGATATGTTTGAGACTTTATTTATGAAATTAAGTTCAAATATTAATGCTACCGGCGTTTATTTCCTCACCACCGGAAACACCGCCTCTGCCAGCGAATTAGTGATTGTGGGGTTACGTCCATACATGGATGTAGTTCAAATCGGCGAACCTACCTATGGCAAATGCTATGGTATGACCCTCTTTGAGCAGGAAGGCGGCAATTGGGGGCTGCTACCCATCATCTTCCGCTATACTAATGCCGACGGCTACACCGATTTCGTGGACGGTCTGCAGCCTGACTTTGAAGTAGAGGATGCTTTCTGCGTTGACGAACTACTCAACAGCGAATTTATATACTGCTACCCGCTCGGAGACACCCGCGACCCGATGCTCGAAAAAGCCGTTGAACATATCACCGGTATTCCGGCATCTACAAAGACCACCACAAAAGCCGTCAGCAAAGCCACACGGCAACACCCCCCGCTCCCCGCAGCGGCAACCCTGAAATCCAATTTGTGGATAGTGCCATAAACTCATGTAAATACTCCCCCTATGAAACACCTGTACATCTGGCTGCTTGTAACGGCAATGCTGTCAAGTTCCTGCGAATCATGGTTCAAAGCGCCCGAAGAGGAACAACCTGTAGAACAGACAGTCGTCCCCAATGATAACACCACGCCGGACGACGGCACCGATACTGAGACCCCGAATGACGGCAGTACTGACATTCCTGACAATTCCGGCCTCGACAATACTGACGATAACAGCAACAGCGGCGATGCCACAATCTCTGCAACTGTACTTGCCCGTAATAAATGGATTAATGAGGACATGACCGAATATTACTTCTGGAACGCCCAAATGCCCGATATTGACTATACTAAAGAGGCCGATTCAGAAAAATATTTTGAAGCCCTGCTCTATAAAGACGACCAATGGTCAGTTATTTCCGACAACTACCGCCAATTTATGCTGGATTTCTACGGAGAAACTGTCGCAGCCGGATTTGACCCGTCGTTCTATGCCTTCTATAACAGTACGAAGGTTTTCATACTTGTTAATTACGTCTATCCCCAGTCGGACGCCGCACGAAAGGGCCTCAAACGTGGCGACATTATCCTGCGAATCAACGGGCAGGACCTGACCACAACAAACTATTACCAGCTCTTTTCATCCTCCTCAATGACGGTGGAGCTGGGAACCGCAAAGGTGTCAGGCAACACGACCTCAATAGCGCTTTCAGGGAAGAAACTGACCTTTACCGATGCTATTGACAGTTACGACCCGTCAATTTATTATACAGTTGTCGAAAACGGCGGCCATAAAATCGGGTATTTAGTATATGTCTCTTTCGTTACCGGCGGGTCAAAACAGTATCTGCAAACATTAGACAATATTTTCGCTATATTTAAAGATGCCGGTATCACCGATTTGGTGGTTGACCTGCGGTATAATCTGGGCGGCGACGTTAATGCGGCTATACATTTAGCCTCGTTGATTGCCCCCAAGAATGTTGCGGCCAGCAAGAAAGTCCTCGTTGAGCTGCTGTATAATACCGGACTTACCGAAAAAATCAGGACTGAATCACCGGAATCGTTATATGTGCGTTTTGACGGAGTGAGCAACAACCTTGATATGTCAAGAGTATGGTTCCTCACCGGCGCATGGACAGCCTCCTCCAGTGAGCTTGTGATGTCAGGGCTGATGCCCTACATGGATGTCAGGTTAGTTGGACAGCCCACCTACGGCAAGTTCTATGGCGCAACGGTTTTGCCGGACGATAACAAGGAATGGGTTATTTGCCCCATCACGATGAAATATGCCAACGTTGATGGTCTGACCGACTTTGCGGACGGTCTGCAGCCGGATTATCCCGTCAGCGAGCAACTGATTACGGCCCAGTTTGGCGACATGGCCGACCCCGAATTTGCTCAGGCTGTTAATCTCATTTCTGGTGTATCAACCCGCGGCGCCGCAGATACGGTAACACCGCTATCTTCCTTCAGAAAGTTTCAGTCGCCTGCCCAGTTGCAGAAAAACCTGCTGATTAGCAAATAATCCGGACATTTCATACATTTCTTTTTCCATTCCATATAAGATTTGAATTCTTCCTTATGGGGCAAAGAGTCGAATTTGCCTAAGTCATTCCAAGAGATAAACAAATCATCTTTGGTTAATTCTGGCGGTTTAGTGTTTGCTACCACCAGAAGGAAAATTTCGTGTTGGGGATATATCTTTTCCCTATATTTTCACTCCATTTTCGACGGATTTGCAGTTGGTCTTTATCTTTCCTTGATTTTTTCCAACTTTCGAAGTCAATTTACTCGACTAAAAGCAAATACTTTTCACCGAGCAAAATTACGTCCATTTCGGGACCTTGCCTTTCGCTGACAAAGTCAGGGTGTGGAAGGCGTTGCCATAAAAAGGCGACACGATGCTGAAATCGTCTATTGAATCAAGCGTAGCGCCATTGTCAATCAAAAGCCGCACAATTTTTGAATTTCCTTTTTGGGCAACAACTCTCAAAGCCGTCCATCTGCTCGGATTCAGCACATTAACATAAGCGCCGGAATCCAGTAACAGTTTGGTTATCTCGTAATTACCGCGTCCTGCTGCAATAGTCAGAGCAAAACGTCCAAAGTAGGTCGTTGCGTTCGGATTTGCGCCGCGCCGCAGTAAATCAACGACTTGCGCAGAATTGTCCGCCTCGATCGCCTGATAAGTCCGTTGTTGATGTCTCTTTTCATTTCCTTAATTTTTCATTTTCTATAATATATATATACGATTTGGCAGGCAACGAAAAGGGTTTTTTTATTAAGAATGGTTAAAAATGATAATTCATTGATGATCAATGAATTATCAATGAATTATCATTTTGATTTTTCCTACCAATATTGTTCTCTGCATTAAGGAAATCGTATAAAGCCTGCTCGCGACCGGGAAGAATGGCGTGATTGCGGTGGTAGGTGGAATATTTCATTTCAGATATTTATCAAGTTCGTTTTCGTAATTTTGCGAATTAAAGGTAATTATTTGTTCCCTATGGCTATATTTTTTGGGAATTTTTCGCATGCAAATATATACGATTATCTTATTTTGATGTTCATATTTGTCATCTGATAAAGCAAATGCTTTTTTATATCTATCTTTTAACCCTTTTATTGTTTCTTTGTTATATGAATCTAATACATGTATAAAAAAATTCGGATAATTCGTTCTTTTTGTCTCATATTTCAATTTCAAGAAGTCCTTATTTATTTCGGATTGTTTAGAAATAGTTGCCTTAAATTCAATTAAATAAACTCGTTTATAGCCGTCATTTTCATGGGCACCTCTAAAAATAAAAAGCACGAAAAAAAGTGTCATAATATTTTGATAATCAGATAATTATTTGTATCTTTGCAGATAATTTAAATCATCAAAAATATGTCAACGCAATATCG
>JAISSS010000115.1 GCA_031272965.1 Bacteroidales bacterium
TAAAGGCGGTAAGGTGAGCGAACTGAGCATTTACAGCGAGAAGGGCGTCCCCTGCAAGCTCATCAACCCGTGGGGAACAGCCTCTGTACAGCTCGTCCGCAACGGCAAGCCCGCAGAAAAAATGTCGGGAGCAGTTCTAACCTTCAAAACGGGCATTGACGAGACGATAGAGGTTAAAGAGCTATTTGATTAATCATGGTGAACTGACATTTCGATTTTGTGTGTAACGAAAAATCACGTATTTTTGCGGGAAATTTAACGTATGAGCAATTTGGAAGATAAATACTGTACAGTATCTCCAGCGCAGGTTCCATACCGGACGCTATATACCGGTGCGCGGATTCCGGCAATAGGGATGGGAACATTCGGTTCCGACAATTACAGCGCCGACACCATTGCCGCAGCAGTAGAGCAGGCAATACGCATGGGCTACAGGCATATTGACTGTGCCTCAGTATATGGCAACGAGAAAGAAATAGGTGATGTTTTTGCGCGGCTGTTTCGTGAAGGCGTCGTTACCCGTGATGAACTGTGGATAACGTCCAAGCTGTGGAATGACAGTCACGGGCGGGTTGGAGAATCATGTCGGCAGAGTCTGTGCGACCTGCAAATTGAGCGTTTAGACCTGTATTTAGTTCACTGGCCCTTCCCCAATCACCATGCACCGGGCGTGAGCGTTGAAAGCCGTGACGCCAATGCGCAGCCATACCGCCATGAAAATTACATGAACACATGGCAGGCAATGGAGCAGTTAGTTGACGAAGGCTTGACACGGCACATCGGCACCTCTAACATGAGCATCCCGAAGCTGGAGCGGCTGCTGGCCGACTGCCGTATCCGGCCTGCCTGCAACGAGATGGAGATGCACCCCCATTTTCAGCAACCCGAACTGTTTAACTTCGTTACTGCCCACGGTATGGTGGCCATAGGCTACTGCCCTGTAGGCTCGCCGAACCGTCCCGACCGCGACAAGACCCCTGAGGACACCGTCCCCATTGACGACCCCGTTATCGTGAACATCGCCCGAAAATACGGCGTCCATCCGGCTGTTATTTGCCTTAAATGGGCACTTCAAAACGGCCAGATTCCAATCCCGTTCTCGGTGAAGCCGGAAAAACTCGCCGCCAATATCCACATCGCCATCGAGCCGCCACTCACCGATGCGGAAATGGCCGCCATAAAAAGCATCGATAAAAACTGCCGCTTCATCAAAGGACAAGTGTTCACATGGAAAGGCGCAACATGGGAAGCCTTGTGGAACGATTAAACGGAACAGCGCAGACAGGTAACATCAAAAAACTCAACTATATTGCCGCCGTCGTTATCAGGAATATGAACTGCCTGTAACCCGAATATGAATAATTCGGGGGCAGTGAGAAATTTTTATGCAAAACGGTCGTGCGTGTAAAAAAAAAACGTATCTTTGCAGTCCGTTTTAATCAGGTAAGTAGAAACGAATTTGTTAAATATTATAAGACACAGGTAATGAAAAAAGGAATTCATCCGGACAGTTACAGATTAGTGGCATTTAAGGACATGTCTGACGGCACGGTCTTCCTGACCAAGTCAACCGTTCAGACCCGCGAGACGGAGAGCATTGACGGGACAGAATATCCCGTTATGAAGTTGGAAATCTCCAGCAGTTCGCATCCGTTCTATACCGGGAAGATGAAATTAGTGGACACCGCCGGTCGCGTGGACAAGTTCATCAACCGCTATCAGAAGCATTTGGACGCCCGAAAGAAGTAATTGCCGTCATGCGACGATTGTCAGAGCTTCGCTATTGCGGGGCTTTTTTTATCTTTAATACCGAAGCAGCGCGAAAATGAACGTCATTTTTTTTGAAACGGAACATCGTCACAACTTGTTGCCGCTGTGTTTCACCCGCCCTGTGGCATTGCTTCGGGCGGGCATACTCACTGTCCGCGAGAAGTGGGAACGCCGCCTCGATGCTGCCTGCTCGTTCAGAACGGAGGCATACCTCAGCGAGCGATTCCCCACGACGGTCAGCGATGACAACCTGCTGATTTCGGCACACGTATGCCCCACCGACGCGCTGGCCGAACGTGTCAGCGCGTTGCCCCCACAGCATGGCATTGTATGGCGCGGTGTGCCGGTAGCCGGGCGCGTTGACAGGCAACAGGCGCTCGCCCCCTTGTCAGCTGCCAAAATCCGATGGACAGAGTTCGTCGGAGACCTCGACATCATTCGCTACCCGTGGGATTTAACCGAAACTAACGGGCGGCAATTAGACCTCGATTTTCAGCTTATTACCCGTAACCGCCAGTCGGCGTCCCTGAATGGCACCAACCGGATATTAGGCGAGAACATCTTCGTGGAAGAGGGCGTAACTGCCAATTTTGCGGTTATCAATGCAAGCGACGGGCCTGTCTATATCGGACGCGGCGCCGAGTTGAAAGAAGGCGCATTAATACACGGCCCTGTGGCGATATGCGACAATGCGACGGTCAACATGGGAACGCGGCTACGGCCTTATACAACCATAGGGCCATGGTCGAAAGTGGGGGGTGAAATATGCCAATCTGTCATATTGGGCTTCACAAATAAAGCGCACGACGGATTTCTCGGACATTCTGTCGTGGGTGAATGGTGCAATCTGGGCGCCGGCACAAATGTTTCGGACCTGAAAAACAGCTACGAAAAAGTGCGCGTCTGGCAATACCCTGATAATAAGTTCGTTAGAACTAATCTGCAATTCTGTGGCATCATTATGGGCGACTTCTCCCGCACCGGAATCAGTTCCATGTTTAATACCGGCACGGTTATTGGTACAGGCTGCAATATTTACGGGGCGGGCTTCCCGCGACAGTTCATCCCCTCCTTCGCGGAGGGCGGGGCACATGGCTACACGGTCAACACGCTGAAAGCGCTGTTTAAGACCCTCGCTGTGGCAATGAACCGGCGCGGACGCGAACTGACAGACGATATTCAACGTATGCTCACTACACTGTTCGACATGACCGCTAAATACCGAAACTTTGAATAATACGGAAAATGAAGAAAAGAGAACCATTAAAGATTATAACTGCGGGCGACGACGAGCCTGCGGAAGAACATAACGCAGTGATAATGGAAATCCCAGTCCCTGCCGAACCCGATGACGACAACGAGCAGGACGACGCCGCAAAGTCGTACATACTGCCAATAATGCCGCTGCGAAATTCGGTGATGTTCCCCGGAGTGGTCATCCCCATCTCCATTACGCGGGAAAAATCGCTCAAATTAGTGCGCGACGTCTTCCAAAAAGAAAAACTTATCGGCACGGTTACACAGATTGACGATTCCATTGACGACCCGCAGACCAAAGACCTGTACCGCATCGGAACGGTTGCACAAATCCTCAAGGTACTGGAAATGCCGGACGGGAATACCTCCGTCATTATACAGGGCAAACAGCGTTTCATGATTAACCGATATGCCGGTCGCAGACCCTATTTCAAAGCAGAAATAAGCCTGCTGCCGGAAATAGCATGCGACGACAACAACCAGGAATTTCAGGCAACTATCGCCTCCATGAAAGACATGGCAATAAAAATCACCCAGTTTATAAACTTCCCGCCCGACGCCGCATTCGCCGTGCGGAATATCGATAACTCCACATTCCTGATTAACTTCATCTGCTCGCATTACGGATTAAGTGTGCAGGAAAAACAGAAGCTGCTCGAGACAACCAGCATGGCAGAGCGCGCCTCCCAACTGCTCGCCATCTTAGTGCGCGAGGTGCAGATGCTCGAACTCAAGCGCGATATTCAATCGAAAGCGAAAATCGAAATAGACCAGCAACAGCGCGAATATTTCCTCAACCAGCAAATGAAAACCATCCAGAACGAGCTGGGGGGAAACCCTGTTGACATGGAAATAGCGAACCTCAAAAAAGAAGCCGAAAAGAAGAAATGGAGCAAAGAAACAGCCGAATATTTCGAGAAAGAAATCTCCAAACTGTCGCGACTGAACCCCGCCGCCGGAGAATATTCCATACAGTACGGCTATTGTCAGACCCTGCTTGAACTGCCATGGGGCGAATGTACAGAAGACAATTTCGACCTCAAACATGCCTCGGAAATATTAGACGCGGAACACTTCGGACTGGAAAAGGTCAAAGAACGTATCCTCGAACATCTCGCCGTGCTGAAGCTGAAAAAAGACATGAAAGCCCCAATCCTGTGTCTCTACGGCCCTCCGGGAGTGGGAAAAACGTCGCTGGGAAAATCTATTGCCAATGCTTTAGGCCGGAAATACTTCCGCATGAGTCTGGGCGGGCTGCATGACGAGGCCGAAATCCGCGGGCACCGGAAAACATATATCGGCGCAATGCCCGGCCGGATTATCCTCGGCCTGAAAAAAGTGAAATCCTCAAACCCCGTTTTCGTCCTCGACGAAATCGACAAGGTATCGTCCGACTTCCACGGAGACCCCGCATCAGCGCTGCTCGAAGTCCTCGACCCCGAACAGAACGCCGAATTTCACGACAACTATTTAGACATCGACTACGACCTCTCCCACGTACTGTTCATCGCCACCGCCAACACGCTGAACTCCATCGCTGCCCCTCTGCGCGACCGGCTGGAACTGATAGAAGTGGGGGGATATATCCCCGAAGAAAAAGTCGAAATCGCCCACCGACACCTCATCCCGCAGCAGTTGGAAAAACACGGCCTGCAACCCGGAACGCTGAGCTTCGATGACGACGCCATAAATACTGTCATCAACGACTACACCCGCGAATCGGGTGTGCGCGAATTAGACCAGAACATCGCCAAAATCATCCGGCGTATAGCCCGCAAAATCGCCGCCAACGAGACATACAAGTCCACCATCACCGTAGGCGACGTGAAAGATTATCTCGGCACGGCGAAATATTTCCGCGAAGATTATCAGGGCAACGAATTTTGCGGCGTGGTTACAGGGCTGGCATGGACCGCACAGGGCGGCGAAATCCTGTTCATCGAATCGAGCCTGAGCGCCGGAAAAGGCGAGCTGAGCCTGACCGGAAATCTGGGCGAGGTGATGAAAGAATCGGCAAAATTAGCGCTTGAATATCTCAAATCCCATGCCGAACAGCTCTCTATTGCACCCGACTTCATGGAGAAACACAACCTGCACATCCACGTGCCGGAAGGGGCAATCCCCAAAGACGGCCCTTCCGCAGGAATCACTATGGCGACCTCTTTAGCCTCAACCCTCACCCACCGCAAGGTGCGCGAAAATCTCGCCATGACCGGCGAAATAACCCTGCGCGGGAAGGTGCTGCCCGTGGGCGGAATCAAGGAAAAAATCCTCGCCGCAAAACGCGCCGGAATCAAAGAGATTATCCTCTCCGAACAAAACCGCAAAGACGTCGAAGAAATTAAAGACGTCTATCTGACGGGGCTGACCTTCCGCTATGTGAAAGATGTAGCCGAAGTATTAGAGTATGCGCTGCTATGACCCGCTATTATATCTATGCGTTGCTGGCAAACGTGTTCTGGAGTTTCTCCTTCATCTGGATGAAGCAGGCTTTAAGCGCTTACCAGCCGCTGACAGTCGTTCTTTTCAGGGTGGGGATAGCGGCCATGTTGATGCTCGCCATCTCAAAAGTAATGCGCAAGCTACAGAAAGTGCAGCCTGCCGACCTCGCCCGATTAGCATTGCTGTCGTTCTTTGAGCCATTCATGTATTTCATGGGCGAAAGCTACGGCCTGCAATATCTGTCGCCCACAGTAGCCTCCGTTATCGTGGCGCTGATACCGCTGTTCACCACCATTGCCGCATGGTTTTTCCATGGCGAGCGCATGAGTCTGTGGAACTATATCGGATTGGTGGTGTCGTTTGCAGGCGTGGCGCTGGTAGTGGTCAATACGGCAACGGGTATGCTGGTGTCGCCCAAAGGCGTAGCGCTCGAATTTGTAGCAGTACTGTCGAGCATAGGATTCGCCGTAGTGTTAAAGCGCGTCGCCGACCGGTATAATGGTTTCACAATCGTATGCTATCAGAATCTGTTCGGCGCACTGTTCTTCCTGCCCCTGTGGATTGGACTTGAGATGCCGTCCACCGTATATGCGCCTTTCCACAGTGGCGCGTTCACGGCAATAGTACTGCTGGCAGTGTTCTCCTCGTCGCTGGCATTCGTGTTCTACACTGCCGGAATCCGTCGGCTGGGGCTGAACCGCACCGCGATGTTCATCAATATAATGCCGGTCTTTGTGGCCGTATTTTCGTATTTCATTTTCGATGAGAGGCTTGGATTTCAGAAGATTGCAGGCATCGCAATAGTGATTTCCGGTCTGTTTATTGCCGGAAAACAGGCCAAAAGAACCGTCATATAAGAAACAGTCATTCCCCTTTTCCGGCCAACATGCCGCAGGCAGCAGCAATATCCTGTCCCCGTGAAGCGCGGATAGTGGTAACAATGCCTTTGGCGACGAGGCTGTCGCGAAACCGCAGCAGGGAGGCCTCCTCGGTTGCGGGCAGGCTTATGCCGGGAATTTCATGAAACCGCAACAGGTTTATGCGGCATCGAAGCCCGTTAAGAATACGCGCCAGCTCCTTACTGTGACGCGGGGTATCATTGAGGCCATGAAACACGATATATTCAAAGGATACCCGTCGCTGGTGACCAAAATCACATCCCCGAATAGCCGTCAGCACTTCGCTGAGCGGCCATACGGCCTGCGCGGGCACGAGGCTGCGGCGCTCTTCCGCAAATGGCGAATGTAAACTTATGGCTAAATGTGCTGAACTCTCGACAAGAAAACGCTTCAAGCCCGGCAATACCCCCACCGTTGATACAGTAATACGGTGTGCACTCATGCCCATGCCCCACTCCGCAGTGAGAATACGGATGGCCGACAGCACGGCGTCCGTGTTGTCAAATGGCTCACCCATACCCATAAACACGATGTTACTCACCCTGTCGTGCTCCTCAATACTGACCAATTGGTTGAGGATGTCGCCGGTGGACAGTTGTCCGTGGAAGCCCTGCTTTCCGGTCATGCAGAAGCGGCAGCCCAACTTGCATCCGACCTGCGAGGACACGCATACGGTGAGCCGCCGCGATGCGGGAGCGCCCCCGTCGCCTGCTTCGGGAATCGCGACCGTTTCGACTGCCTGCGGAATTGCCGCATCGGGGGCGCCGATATGGAAGAGGTATTTCACAGTACCGTCAACGCTGCGCTGCAGGCGGATACAGGGACGCCGTCCCACGACGAACCTCTCGCTCAGCAGGTCGCGATTCTTCAACGACAGGTTCGTCATCTCGCTGACGGTCAGCACCTGCTTACGGTACAGCCAGTCGGCAATCTGGCGGGACGCATAGACGGGCAGCCCCAACTGCCCTGCAATATCCCGCAGTTCCTCAACAGTTTTCCCAAATAGCGATTGCATAGCCACCAACCTGTTAATACTAATAAAAACGCGCCATACCGGAACAGTCCGATATGTGCGCGTACATTGGAATAAAGGAATATGAAAACATCAGAATGTCTTACCGGCAATGCCAAATTGCAATGCCGGCAAAGTTCTGTATATCACGTCTTTATCCGCACATAATTACTTTATACGGCTACTTTCTTTTCGATGACCAACTTTCCCCGATAATAGCCACATTCGGGGCAAATGGTATGGTAAACGACCGTTGCACCGCAGTTGGAGCAGCTTGCCAGCGTCGGCACTTCCGCCTTGTCGTGCGTTCTGCGCTTATCACGTCTGGTTCTTGAATGTCTGTGTTTTGGATTTGCCATTTCTTTACTAAAAATTTATTTGTTCTCTAATTTTTTCCAACACTTCCCATGCGCTGTTATTCTCCTGCGCAGGGCTTTCCCTGACGGAGAGGAGTTCCAGCTTCTTTATCATCTCAGGATTACAGTCGGCGGGGTCAGGATGCACTTGTCGCATGGGGACCGCCAGAACGATGAAATCATAAATCGGCTTCGCGATTTTAATATAATCGTCGTCAGGACTAATCCACACCACATCGAGGTCGTCTTCGAGGCCGTCGCCGAACTTGATAATGAGCCTGTTCGTGCTTTCCACGGGCTGGTCATACAGTTCCAAACATCTGTTGCAGGCCAGCCTGACAGTACCGGTCATGACTAATCGAAGCGCCATCACGCCTGAGGCGAGCTCCAATTCTGCCATTACATCTATCGCGCCGTCATCGACAATACCGCCATCGAAAGCCTTGAAAAAAGCCCCGTCAATACGGTACTGAAACCGGTGGAAACCGAATCCCAGCCCCTTCCACGCGATGTTATATGTGTCCAATACATTCATGGTTTCGCAAAAAGCGCTGCAAAGGTATATAATCTTTCCATACGTGGCCATATCTGCGAGTTTTTTTTTTAATCTCTTAATTTTGGGTTAAGCAGAAAGCTGATTGCAGGAAAAATTATAACCAAAATGTTTAGCAAATAACAATTATTACTACTTTTGCCGTCTGAAATAAAAACAGATAAATAAGTACCTATGAAAAATGTTTCATTACTTCTGAATGGTGTATTGGCAGTAGCCGTTATTGTGCTGTACATCCTGCATTTTGTGCCGAATAATGGCGCCGCAGTTAAAACGGATATTGATGTGGCAGAGAACGGGCCGAAGCGTGAAGGCGGCCTCCGTATTGCCTATATCAAGCTGGATTCACTGCTTAGCCAGTATGATATGGCACAGGACCTGTTCGACGCCCTCTCAAAGAGCAACGACGAATACACTAAAGAAATAAAGTCAAGCGCCGAGCGATTTGAGAAAGCCAAGCAAGAGTTTCAGGAGAAGCTTAACCGTGGCGGATTCATCTCCGAACAGCGCGCCCAGCAGGAATACGAGAAGCTGATGGGCGAAGGACAAAAAGTCGCCAACCGCCAGAACGACCTGACCGTAAAGCTAAACGAACAGCAGAAGGCTAACGACAAGCAATTTGCCGACAGCCTGCTAAACTATCTCACCGAGCTGAACCGCGACAGGCAGTATGATTACATCCTGAGCGGGGCTTCCGTATTGCTGGGCGACGAGGCCACCAACATCACCGAGCAGGTGGTAAAGGCCCTGAACGAGCGCTACAGCCACAGCAAAAAGAAATAATACCCCCGCCCGACTATGGCAAAGATTTTAGTGATTGACGATGAGCGCAGCATCCGCAACACGCTGAAAGACATCCTCGAACACGAACAATACGGGGTTGACGTGGCCGAAAACGGAATCGCGGGACTGGAAGCAGTCGAAAAATGCAAATACGATACCATCCTGTGCGACATAAAAATGCCCGAAATGGACGGCATCGAAACGCTGAAAAGAATCATCGACATCGCCCCGGATACCCCCGTAGTGATGATTTCCGGCCACGGCACCATCGACACGGCCGTTGACGCCATCAAGAAAGGCGCTTACGACTTCATCGAGAAACCCTTAGACCTGAACCGCCTGCTGATTACTATCCGCAACGCGATGGACAAGTCAACCCTGCTCACGGAGACCAAAATACTCAAGAAGAGGGTCGGCAAGAAATATGAAATCATTGGCCATTCTCCGGCTATCCTGCAGGCGCTCGACATGACCGACCGCGTAGCGCCCACAGAAGCGCGGGTGTTGATTACCGGCCCCAACGGAACCGGTAAAGAGTTGATAGCCAGACGTATCCATGAGGGCAGCGCACATGCCGCAGGCCCTTTTGTGGAGGTCAACTGCGCAGCAATCCCCTCAGAACTCATCGAAAGCGAACTGTTCGGCCACGAAAAAGGCGCCTTCACTTCCGCCGTAAAGCAGCATATCGGGAAGTTCGAGCAGGCCACTAACGGCACACTGTTTCTCGACGAAATCGGCGACATGAGCCTCTCCGCGCAGGCCAAAGTGCTCCGCGCATTACAGGAAAATCTTATCGCCCGCGTGGGGGGCGACAAACCAATAAAAGTGAACTGCCGCGTAATTGCAGCAACCAATAAAAACCTCGCCGACGAAATAAAAACAGGCGCTTTCCGTGAAGACCTCTACCACCGCATCAGCGTCATCCTCATCAGGGTGCCTGCGCTGGGCGAAAGATTGGAAGACATCCCCGAACTCGCCGAATATTTTATCGGCCAAATTTGCACCGAAGACGGCAAGCCCCCACGTGAGATAACCGAAGAGGCTCTCCAGAAACTGCAGGAGCTGCCATGGACAGGAAACGTGCGTGAGTTCAGAAACGTCATCGAAAGACTGATAATTCTGGGGGGCATCCCCATCTCCCGTACCGATGTGGAAACGCTTGCCATGCAAGCATAATATTGAACAAATGACCAAATTAGCAGTATTCCCAGGCTCATTCGACCCCTTTACTGTCGGGCATGAAAGCATCGTACAACGGGCATTGCCGATGTTCGACAAAATAATCGTCATGATTGGCTTCAACGCCAATAAGCAGCCATTTTTCCCGGTCGAACAACGCATCCGCTGGATAGAACAGGTCTTTGCGACCGAACCGCGTGTGGAAGTCGCCGCTTATGACGGACTGACCGTCGATTTTTGCCGCCAATACGGGGCACAATACATACTGCGCGGCCTGCGCACCGCCTCCGACTTCGAATACGAACGCGCTATCGCCCAAATGAACAAGATGCTGTTCCCCGACCTCGAAACAGTATTCCTGCTGACCATGCCGGAACATACCCCGATTAATTCCACTATCGTGCGCGACATCATCATGCATGGCGGCGACGCCGGAATATTCCTGCCCGCAGCGCTGAACAAGGCGGAATTTAAACTCAACAGTAATCAATAATCAGTTGTCAGACAGTTTATTGCTCCATTTCCCGCGAAAATCGCGCGGCGCGGCGCCCGTTTTCTCCTTAAAGAGCCTGCTGAAATAATACAGCGACTGGAATCCGAGTTCAAAACTGATTTCTTTCACGCTTTTTTCGGTTGACTGTAATAGCTCGCGGGCACGGGCGAGTTTAATGTCAAGAAAATATTGATGCGGCGCCACTCCGGTATGCTTTTTGAACATCTTGCGAAAATAGGAATAACCGATGTTATAATCCCTGGCAATTTGGGCAATATTGACCATCTCATTTACCCTTTCGTGCATGACGAAGCGCGTTTGCTCAATGACCGCAGCAATCCGGCTGCCGGAATTGGCGTCCAGCACTCCGAAAGAGAACACATAGCCCAGCAGTTTCAGCAGTGTTCCTGCCGCAATCTGGCGACAACCGGGCTTGTCGGCAATTATGAGGTCAAAAATACTCAGATAGCTGTCTAACAACTCGGCGCGTATGCCGACATTAAGCAAGGCTTGGGCAGGGGCAAAGAACGGACTTTGGTTGACCGTATCCGCAGGGCTGCCCGATGCGAAAATCCGCGCGGCCGCCGGACCGTTGAAGCCGACATAGTATTCCTTCCATCCCACCGCAGGCGTGGGACAGTAGCGATGCCACATACCCGGACGCAACAGCAGCATCGTTCCCGCCCTGACCGGATAGCAGGCGTCACCGCACTCAAAGCGACCTTCCCCCTCCGTAATGTAGGTGAGCTGGTATTCGTCCAACACCCGCCCCTGTTCCCATATAAAAAAATGACCGGTAGGGTGTTCCGGCGACGGATATGTCCTGTGCGGCAACGCGCGCGCCTGACCGATAACAGTCAAATAAAGTCCCCATGCCCTGTCCTGCACGTCAGGCGTCAGATATTTGAAAAAATCTTTCATCGTTGCAAAAATACAAAAAATAGTTTTTGTAACTTTGCACTCCGAATTAATAATTTTGAATTATGAAGAAATGCTTCTCTTTGCTTGCCGCGCTCTCGCTGAGCCTTTGGGCATGTAATAAATCGGACAACGGAGGCGCCGAAAAGGATACGCCTCTCCAAACAGGTGTCTCTGCCGAATTAGTGCGCACTGTTACCGCCACCGAATTGAAACAGCTTTCGGCAGTTGCCGGAATCGAGAATTTCATCTCCGGCGATGTGAAAATATGGAAGGCAGAATACAACACATCATGCAAGGGCGAAGCTGTCAGGGCGTCCGGTGTGTTCGTGCTTCCCGCCACAGTTCGGCCCACAGTTCCCACAGTGGTGTATTGCCACGGCACAGTGTCCCGCAATGGGGAACCGTCATACACAGCCACCACAAATATCGGCTCGGAAGTCGGCCTGGCGTCCGCTATTGCCGCCGTGTTCAACTGCGCCGTTATTGCTCCCGACTACATCGGGTACGGCGTCAGCGCCGCCGTGAAACATCCCTACGTACACGGAGAAACACTGGGCAATGCCACACTCGACTTTATCCGCGCTTATATCGAACATTCCGAGAAAACACTCAACACTACCGTCAGCAGAGAGGTGGTATGCGTCGGCTATTCTGAAGGCGGCTATGCGGCAGTGGCATTGCATAAGGCCATACAAGCGGCGGAATCCGGCATACATGTCAGGAAGACATACGCTGGGGCCGGCCCTTACGACCAGGAAAATTTCATCCGCGAAATGCTGACGCACGATTCCGACCTCGCCGCCAACCATCTCAGCTCCTATCTGTGGGTTCTGTCGGTCTATAAGGATTATATGGGCTATTCACGCCCCTACGACAGGATATATTCGGAGGCCGACAATGCCATATTTAGTCAGGGCAGCTACGATTTCGGATACATGAAAGAATATTCCGGCATAAACCGGAACCCGCAGCAACTGTTCAGGGCGGACTTTGCCGCCGAGATAGAGAACGGCGCCGACACGGAACTGCTCACTATTGTGCGGCAAAATTCATTGGTCAGTTTTGTGCCGACAGACAGCCTCATACTGTTTCACAGCGAGGCCGACAGCTGGGTCTATGTGTCGAACACCAACAGCGCTTACTCTGCCATGAAAAGTGCGGGGGCACCCGTGCGGCGGGTCATTGTGCCACAATCGGAGCATAAAGACCACAGCGCGGCCGCAGCCGACTTCCTCGAATTCGCCTTCCGGAACGCCATGTCCACCGGCGCCATAGCAGGCAACTGACCTGCCATACTCAAAACTTTACGGCTATGAAACCGGCAGCACCTGCAAAGCGCATTAATCATCCTTCGGCTCTGCGCTCTCGCCGGAGATTGATTCGCGCATCTGGGTGTCGGCGATGATGTTTTTGTACTTCATGTAGTCCATAACCCCGATGTTGCCGTTGCGGAAGGCGTCTGCAATAGCCAGCGGGATTTTTGCTTCGGCTTCGATGACCTTTGCGCGGGCTTCCTGGGCTTTGGCTTTCATCTCCTGCTCAAGGGCGACGGCCATAGCACGGCGCTCTTCCGCCCGCGCCTGGGCGATGTTCTTGTCGGCCTGGGCCTGGTCCATTTGCAGGCCTGCGCCGATGTTCTTACCGATGTCGATGTCGGCGATGTCAATTGAGAGGATTTCAAATGCAGTACCGGCATCCAAGCCCTTGTTAAGCACGAGTTTTGAGATGGTGTCGGGGTTCTCCAGCACCGATTTATGGCTCTCAGACGAGCCGATAGAGGAGACAATGCCCTCACCAACCCGCGCAAGGACGGTTTCTTCGCCTGCGCCGCCTACTAACTGCTTGATGTTGGCACGTACTGTAACCCTTGCTTTGGCTATCAGCTGAATACCATCTTTGGCCACCGCCGCGACCGGCGGAGTATCAATGACTTTCGGATTTACCGACATCTGAACGGCCTCAAATACGTCGCGACCGGCGAGGTCAATTGCTGTGGCCATATTGAACGTAAGGTCAATATTAGCCTTCGACGCCGACACGAGCGCGTGAACCACCCGGTCAACCCGCCCTCCGGCAAGATAATGCGCCTCTAATTTGTCACGGTCCAGCTTAATGCCTGCCTTGGTGCCTTCTATCAGAGCCCGCACTATCACCGACGGCGGAACCTTACGAAACCGCATCAGGAACAGTTGCATCAACGACACCTGTACATGCGACACTAATGCCGAAAACCACAACCCTATCGGCACAAAATATAACACTATCAACAGCAGGACAAAAATGCCCGCTACAAGAAAAAACGGTCCAATTGACGGCATAATATTTCTTTTTAAATTCTCAGCAAAGATAGTTCTTTTCTCCATACGACAAGTAAAAAATCGTTACCCCGCCATTAAAACTCTGTGAAGAATCCTCATATATCCATCCTTTTTGCTATCTTTGTACCGAAATTCTAAAGAATATGGTTTATGAGATACTTTAACATAGCAGGTCCTTGCTCAAAGGACGAACATTACATGATAGACTCCTCCGAGCGACTGCGAGGAGTGAAAAGTCTTATTGATATGAAGCAGTACTTCGTTATTCATGCGGCGCGGCAGAGCGGCAAGACCACTTTTCTGCGAGAGTTGACGCAGCAACTGAACAACGAGGGCAAGTACTATGCGCTTTACTGTACGGTAGAAAGTGTGCAGGAAGTTATACAGGCTGAAATAGGCATCCCCGCTTTAGTGCGCACTATTAAAAAATATGTAAATTACAGTCAGTTGCCTCTCAAGGAAGAATTTGCCAAAAATCCTGATTACGAGAATTTTACTAATATATTGAACATAGTACTGAGCGATTATTGTGTTTTATTAGACAAGCCGTTGGTGATATTTTTTGACGAAGCCGACTGCTTGAGCGAAGACACTTTGATTTCATTTCTGAGGCAACTCCGTTCGGGCTATAACGACCGTGGCTATACCCCCTTTGTACATTCCATAGCGCTTGTTGGTATACGCAATATCAAGGACTACCGATGGAAAGTGCGCCCCGACAGCGAATCAAGACACACTTCAAGCCCGTTCAATATTGTTACGGAAGTCTTGAGTATCAGCAACTTTACAATAGCGCAGGTTTGGGAACTCTACCGGCAGCATACGGAAGAAACGGGGCAAATATTTGAAGAAGAGGCGGTTGAATATATTTATGCACAGACGCAGGGACAACCATGGCTTGTAAACGCTATTGCCCGCGAGGTGATTCAAAAACTTCTTGATTGGGATTACACAAAACCCGTTACTAAAGCGCTTGCAGAGCAGGCTATCCACAACATCATCATCCGCCGCGACACGCATATCGACCAGTTGCTCGAAAAGTTGAAAGAGCCGCGCGTCCGCAGCGTGGTAGAGCCGCTTCTGCTCGGCGGTTATATTGATACCTACTCTGAGGAGTTCAGTTATGTCAGCGACTTGGGTATCATTCGCAAGACGCCCGACAAGATAGAGTTCTCCAACCCGATATACAACGAGGTCATAACCCGCACACTTAATGGCGATTTGCAGGACAGCCTGCTGCGTAACAAGAAAGAGTACGACATTCCGAAGTATTTCCGTAACGGTAGCATCGATATGGCGCTGTTGATGGGCGACTTTCAGCAGTTCTGGCGCGAGAACAGCGGGATATGGAAAGAGCGGTTTGAATACAAAGAAGCCGCGCCACATCTGATATTGATGGCTTTCCTGCAACGGGTCATCAACGGTGGCGGCGACATCATCCGCGAATATGCTGCCGACAGCGATAGGTGCGACCTCAATATACTCTACAAAGACCGTCGCTACCCCATAGAACTGAAAATCAGGCATGGCGAGAAAAGCCTCGCAAAAGGTCTCGAACAGTTAGCCGGATACATGGACACGCTCGGCTGCAACGAAGGCTGGCTCGTTATCTTCGACCAGCGGACAGACCTCACTTGGGACGAGAAAATCTATCAAAAACCATATCCACTCGAAAACGGTAAAATAATAACTGTCATAGGAGCATAATCCATTAACTGTTAATTTGTTATGGCATTATCGCAGAACGAAATAATAGCTGAAACAGCTATTTACGCCGGCACCATTAGTAACACGAACGGGCATACATCTTGCCCTTATTCCATGATTTTTAACCTGTTTAAAATAAGGACAGGCGGAGTTTATATTGAATATTAGTTCATTTTGGCAACCTCTTCGAGCAGTGTTTTTTTCATCGTTTCATGATTGCGGAAGTCGTTGCGCAGGGAATAGTCGCCGGATTTCTGCCGCAATACATAAGAGGGGATGCCGTCGATGCCGAACTTGCCGCAGAGGTATGACCACTGTTGTGCGTCGAGGTAATAGTGGTCGCCTTTTATGTCGCTAATCATTTGCGTCCACAGGTTTTTGGGAGATGAAGGCCCTGTGAGATAGACAAATACGAGATTATCGTGTTTCAACGCTGTCGCTTTCAGCGGTTCGGTTTTGCGGATAGCTGCACGACATGGACTGCACCATGTAGCCCAGAAATCAACCAGCGCCACTTTGTCGGCATAGTTTGCCATGATTGCATCGAAGAGTTCCTCGTTGCTCACCTCGGGCACCTCGCGGATTGTAAAGCCCCCTTTGCGGAGCGCGGCTTCGAGCTTCCTACTGTTATGCGCTTCCAGTGTGTCAACAGCCTGCGCGTAGAAAGGATTTTTTATCTCGGCAATCGCGGCCTTGTCATCGTCGGTCAACGGTATCATTTGTGCTGCTCGTGAGACAGGACGGACCGCTTTCTTCAGGTCGAACAGGAAACCGTCTGCTGACCCGGTAATGTGTTCGAGATTTATGACGGGGCGATTAAATATATTATTATGAAGCATCCTAAAAGCCGGATAGTAGAGATAATCATAACCATCTATTTTATAGTCTTTTAGAACATCAAAATCCTCTTCGGTGAATGTAGGAATATCCTCCTGTTTTATCTGTTCCTCCATTAGAATATTGTTCTTTAGGCGGAAATTGGTGTTAAGCGCTACCTGGCCGATGGATATGGCATTGTGAAGCTCACATTTGTTTATTATTGTCAGCAATGCTTTCTCTACACGTGTCAGAGGCGATTGTTCAATCCTGTCTGCGCAGGCTTTATACTGTTCCGTCATACAGCTGATATACTGTTCCGGCGTGTTGAGGTCGGCCATTTTTTCCCGCATTCCTTTCGATGAAATTTTAAAGACATATTCCTCGTTATTTTTGTTGAAAGCCTGATTCACGGCGGCATATTTGCCGGAACAATACAGTATTGGGGCTGGGTTATCGGTTTTGTGGTATCGTGAACGCTGGCGGCAAAGTTCCCGCAGGTTCAGATAAACATCCATGTTCTCGCCCGGAGCGGTCATAACAGTTATGGACTGTCCGGCAACGAGAATAGAACTCGGCTGTGCGCCATACTGGTCAAAGCGGAAACTGACAACTCCGCTGGCATCTATTTGGGCCTCTAATTCTTCCGAAGTCATTGTCAGGAAGCGGTTGGCGAATAGCTGTGCGGAGCCGTCGTTCATGCCCTTTTTGTAGCCGATGAGGTGGACGGTAATGGTGGTCTCGCCAACAGTCAGCTCCGGTGTTGGCAGTGGGGCGTCCATGTCCGGCTTCCGGAGGATTTTGGAGGGAACGTTTTCGGGCGTGTCGCTGTATGTGGCCTTGCCGGTCAGGTCGATGTCAAATATCTTGAAACAGCCGTCGCAGTCGCCTTCTGTGAAATCGACAGTTTTCACTGTGCGGTCGATGGGCGGGAAGAGCAGCGTAAACGAGGCCGTGCCGGATTCGGTCATCCATAGTTCCTTGTCCGGAGTAATTCCTTCCGTCCCGATAAGCGGATATGTCTTTTCTCCTGCTCGCAGGCAGCTCTCGCCGGCGATGCGTATCCATTGTTTTGGGGGGGAGAAAGCGTCAATATAGAATATCGTCGCCGTGTCGGTCAGCGCTATCCTGTCAATTTCGAGCGCCGTAGTGTTGCTGACGCCAAACACGGGGCGATTAATGACCCGCTCTCCCGTTGCTGCACAGGCAGCCAGGCATCCAAGTGCCAGAAAAGTAAATAATCGTTTCATATTCGTAATTTTTTGGCAAAGATACGCAAAAATTACGAGATTAGACACTAACCCCAAAAAAAGAAAAACAATTATCTCTTTATGGAATTTTTGCCGCTTTTGCATCTATGGTAGAAACAGTATTAATGATGTGTAAAACCGGCTTTTTTACAGCCTGCCTTCTGGCGGCGACAATGACCGTGCAAAGTGGCACGGCCCCCGATGACAACAATCTGCTCACGAGCAGGCATACAAGTTATCTGACATATATATACCGCATCGGCAATGATGAGGCGCGTCGCATCTACAGCGGGAAGCGGGCGGCTGACGATTCGTTTCTGCATACGCTGGCCGATACGTATCCCACTGACAGCGCATACGCCAAACCGCTGGCGCCGGGTCATTACCTGAAAGTGTGGACAGACGGCGCTGACCGGCGCTTCGCTGTTACGTCGGTGCAGCCATTTGACGTGTTCATCCTCAACAATAATACAGACCTGCGAATACAAGTACTTGATTTACAGGGAAATATCATTGATAATGCGGTTGTAAAAGTCGGGGCGGAACGCCTGCGGTATCAGGGCGATTCCCGCCTCTATATCGACCGCAAATCCAACCTCGACGGGCTGCTCACGGTTGCCCGCGACGGCTTCACCGCGTTCTACCGGCTGGAAAAGAGCACTAATAATTCGTGGACCAAACGCGCATACTTCAATACGGTCAGCAAGCCCCCGATACGGTATGTATGGACGCCGGTGCGCTATGCGGCACGGCTGCCTTACGACGGCGTCCGTTCAGTGATAGAAAAACGTCCGACAGGTGTGATAGCTTCCACCAAATGGCGCATGAGCAGGGTGGTCCGCAAAGACAGGAACATACAGGGCTATATGGTGTTCAGCAAGCCTAAATACATGCCCGGCGACACTGTAAAGTTTAAGGCTTTCGTCCTGCTAAACGGCAAACCATATAAAAAACCGCTCAATGCGGGTATTAACGGGGTTAAATCAGACCTCCAAAGCGGGCTGAAGCCATACCGTCCGGGCGCTTTCGAGGGGCAGTTTCCCCTGGCGGACACCCTGAAGTTGAAGCTCGACCATCACTATTCGGTTGCTCTCTGGAACAGTTCAGGCGACCTCATTACACAGACGTTCAGATATGAAGACTACGAACTCAAACGGCTCAAGTTCGAGATGCGGACGGACGAAAAGCAGCACCATCACGGTGTGCCATTTAAACTGCTGCTGCGCGGCGCTGACGACAACGACCTCACCTTGCCGGACGCCCGTGTCCGCCTGCTGCTGACGCCTGCTTCGATGCAAATGCAATCTGCCGAAGACCACAATTTTATGCCGGACACACTGCTGTACTTCGAAAGCCCGCTCAAGGCATCCGGCGAAACAGAAATCCTGCTCTCCGATTACCGCTTCCCCAAGGCCATGTTCACCTATAAGATAACGGCGGAACTGCTCACCTCAGATAACGAGAAACTCACAAAAACCGAACAGATAACGTATTTATATAAAGAACAAAAGCTCGATATGACCTTAAAAGATGATTCCATTTCCGTCCGCTATTTGGTGGATGGCAAGGAACAGCCGAAGCATATCCTGCTATATGCCGCCGACAACTTCAACAACCTCACGCAGGTGTATGCCGGCCAGACGCCGTGTGCGGTCAAGTTCGACCCTTTCTATGCCCGCTATATGGCCAAAACGGACAGCCTCACAGAGAACTTGCACGTAGCCAGCCTCGACCCGCAGCTGTTGTTTGCCACCCGCCGCGACAGTAAAAAGATTACAGTTGCGGCAAACAACCCGCTCCGGCTACCGTTCAATTATGTAATATACCGCCATGATAATGAAGTCATGCGCGGGTTTACCGATTCTCTGCATATTGAAAAGAGAACCGGCTCTAAACAGAACTGGTTCGCCACAGTCAACTACCTTTGGGGAGGCCAAATCCGTAACGACACGTACCGTATTCCGCTGTTAGACAACAAGTTAAAAGTTGACGTCAACCAGCCGCCGGTAATATACCCCGGCCAGCGCGTTCCCATCGAACTCACCGTTACCGACGCTCGCAACAAGCCGGTGGAAGGCGCCGACATCACCGCGTTCAGCCTCACGAAAAAGTTAGAGTACATTGTGCCGCAGGTTCCCGACTTCAACAAACGGCGCCCTGACAAGAGCATCATCAACAACTTCAATTTCGGCAAGTTAGAGAACAATGTGCCATCCCCTGAACTGGATTATCCGACATGGAAAGCGCTTGCCGGCCTCGATTCTGTTGAGTACTACAAATTCCTGTATCCTGACGGCGGAATATACCGGTACGAATATGCCACCCCCGATTCCATAACTCAGTTTGCCCCGTTCATTACCGATAACGGAAAAATCGTTCCAGCCCAAATTATCAGGGTTGACGATGCTCCGGTTTATTTCGCATGGACAACCGCCCAGGCGCCATACTCGTTCGCAATAAACACTTATGAACATACGATTAAAATAAGAACCAAAGAAAATCTTATCACGCTGAACAAATTTACCGTACCCTTTAAAAAGAAGCTGATATTCAGCATCGACCTCAACAATCCGCCGGAAGGCATAACGGTAGAGGCGGCCGCGCCAAAGCTTTCAGACGCCGAGAAGCGTGAATTAATCAACTATGTTGTCCCCTATCGGACGCCAAAACTGGGCAAGGGCTTCTCGTGGCTGCGCGATTTCAACGTCAACGCCGCACGGGACAATGCTGACGGCTACATCAACTATCAGTTACTCAGCAGCTTTTTTGCCAACACAGAGAAGGCCGGCTTTGCAGGGCCTTTAGCCGGAATACTGACCTTTGAGACCTCCGACAGCACGAAAATCCGCTTCACTAACGAGCCGTTCTATGAGTACGAGTTTGCCCCCTCCCTTATCAAGATGCGCAGCCTGAATATAAAAGCCTACCCGCTGAACTTAGATAATGCCACCGTGAAACCTTTAAATGATGTGGTGCTCACCAAGGCGCACATCGATTCCTTATGGCGACGGATGATTGACATCCAGCGCTGGTCGCAGGCTTCCGCCAACAATCCCCAAAAAACAACCGCCGGAAACGGCCGCCTGCGGCTCGAACTGCAGTTCAACCAGCAAAACAGGTATCAGGACTACCTGCAATACTTGCCGCTCAACATGCTGCTGATGCGCTATGACGACCTCGACTTCCTGCGCGTCTATGCAGGCGTCCCCGGCGAATGTCATCAGTTGGAACCGGGATACTACCGTGCTGTACTGTTCTATTCCGGCGCCCGCTATTATGTACGCGATTCATTGCAGGTGAAAGCCAACGGCGCCGCATACTACCGCCTCAATCCGCCCGAAACGCTGCAAAAAGACACTTTCAGCATGCATTTTTCGAACATGATTGAAAAGGCCGTGTTTAAACCGATAAATATCCGCGATGAATCGATGGCGCTGCTCGACACTTACGACGCCAATCGTGCCGCCAAAAATACCGGCGACGGCTTCCACATCGAAGGATATGTGTATGACGAAGCAGGCGAGCCGCTCTCAGGCGCCACTGTCCTGGTAAAAGGCACAAATACCGGCGCAATAACCAACGTCAACGGCTACTATTCGCTCAATGTCCCCAACGGTAAACGCACCTTATCTTTCGAGTCCATAGGATATGAATCGCAGGAAATACAAATCAGAGGCTACGTGGTGAACGTCCAGATGCAGCCCCGCACGAAATTCGAACTGAACGAAATAGTAGTGGTAGGGTTCGGGAGTGCAAAAAGGACGTCCACTGTGGCATCCATCTCTACTATGGAGCGGGCCGAAGATGCGATGGCAGGACATGTGACCGGAATAAACTTCAAAAATGCCGGCGATGGCAGCAATTTCTTCCTCAGAGGCCTCAGCGCCGCCGACCTGAACGGCAACCCGCTGATAATCATCGATGGCAAAGTAGCCTCTGCCAACGCTTTGGCCACTATACCGCCCGATAATATCAGGAGTTTCAGGGTGGTGAAAGACGACTCAATGACCGCCCTTTACGGCTCGCGGGCCGCCGACGGCGTAATCATCATCGAGACCAACAGCGCCGCACGGTTCGCAGATGCCAACAACGCCTTAGCCACCGGCAATGACGCCCTGCTGATGCCGGAAGGCGTCGCCGCCGCACTGCGTACCAACTTCTCTGACGTGGCTTTCTGGCAGCCGCGACTGCAAACCGACAAGCAGGGAAAAGCCCGCCTTGACGTTACTTTCCCCGATGACATCACCAATTGGGATACCCACTATATGGTCATGAGCGACCGGAAATCGGGGCAGGCAACCGCCTCTGCGAAATCGTTCAAGCCGCTGTCGGCGCAATTGGCCTTGCCCCGCTTCATCCTGCCCGGTGACACGGCAATGGTTGTGGGCAAAACTGTGAACTATGCGCCCGATTCGTTACAGGTAACTACCCGCTTCGAGCTTGACGGCCACCCCGCAGGCATCCGGCCTGACCGCTGGTGCCCCAGCGCCCTGCTCGATACGCTACCGCTGACCGCCACTGCCATCGCGGCCGATTCCATAGCCGTAAAATACATGCTCGAAAAAGGCGACTACTTCGACGGCGAGCTGCGCTATGTGCCGGTGAAAAACGTCGGCCTTGAAGACACTAAAGGCGGTTTCATTGCCCTCGACGCCGACACCGCCATACAGCTATCGGCAGACCCTGCGCTGGGCGAGGCCACAATATATGCCCGCTCTGACGCGGCCGACGTGCTGCGCGACGAGATAATCCACGTCGCCCAATACCGCTATTCCTGCAATGAGCAATTAGCGTCGCGTCTCAAAGTGATGCTCGCCGACCGGATGCTCGCCCGCGCCCGTAACGAGGAACTGAAATACGATGACGATATACGCAAACTGATACGCGAGCTCAAAAAAACACAGCTTCCCGACGGATTATGGGGCTGGTGGCAAGGTTCCACGGAAAGCAAGTGGATTAGCCTGCACATCCTCGAAGCGCTCATGCAGACCAAAGCCGACGGATTCGCGGTAAACATCAACGAGAGAGAGCTGGCAACCCGCCTCATATATAAGGCCGAAAGCGCGGCGAACTTCAGCGACGGCCTCTGGTGCCTGCGCATGTTAAGCCTGCTCGACGCCACCGCCGACGTCCCCAAATACATCGCCCGCCTCGAAGCTATGGCTACCGACCGCAAATATCGCCCCATGCTCCACGACCGCCTGCAAATAATGCTGCTCAAACAGCAGTACAAAATGCCGGTCAGCATGGATTCCCTCAAGGCC
>JAISSS010000055.1 GCA_031272965.1 Bacteroidales bacterium
TGACGGGGTGGTAGGTGCAAACACCGCAATGACGGGCGTAGTGCACCGCACGCACCTTGCGGGTGCCGCGATGACAGGTTGGCAGGGGCTGTGCAGTACGCGCCCTTAGTAGCTGTGAATGTTTTCCCATTCGCCCTTATTCCATTATTTTCAACGTATTAGTAAGGGAATAAAGGATGTCTATGATGACATTTTTGGCTACTAAGGGAGATTGGAACAATAAATGGCAGAACGGCCACCTTAGAGTAGCACAGCGCTACGCCCGCAGGCTTCCCCAGCGCAGGCAAATACAGACTCTATGCCACCTGCCCGGCGGATAAACGACTTCCCGATGGAACGGAAGAGGCGCCCCCTCAAATAAAAATTTACCAGGCGGTAATATCAAAATGAGTATGTGCGTTCCGGCGATTACCACTTCTTGATTTCGCTGTCGAGCCATTCCACGCGCTGTAGCAGGAAATGGCGGGCATAGTTCACTTCCTCTTTCCAGGTGGGGAAGGCCACTAAATTGACGCTGACATATTGTCCGAGTATCGGCCACCGCCGGAAGTTCTCGGCCTGCGAGAGTTTTATTTTTTCGACGATAGCGTCTATCTCGGCGAGCAGTTGGGTGAGATGTGCATATTTGAACTTTTGCCATTCTTCGCGGACGATGTCCACAAAAGCAGGGTCTGAAAACAGCCTGTCATAATAGACGTTGTTCTTCCAATAGGCCATCGCCACAGGTGAGGTGGCCGGTGGCATAGCCCACCCGTTATTTCCGGGAGCGGCTAATCCCAATGACCATTCAAAATCCCATACGGGATACATTTTAAGTTTGCCCTCGCGCGATTCGAGTGCCATATAGGGATTGGTGTCAATGTTGCCCAGCATCTCCTGTATTAAGAACCATTGTGCAAAATTTTGAACATCAATATAACGGGCATAACCTGTTTCGGGGTCTTTAAAGTCGTCTGAATAAAGCGCCGTTTCGAAGCTGTTCACAAAATCCCGCGCAAATTTATAGTAGGGATGGTCGGCATTGATGTCGTCAGGGTCGGGATATCTGAATGTATAATGGTTGTTCCGAACTGTGCCGAACCACAGCGGTTCGAGGTTCCAATAGTTGTCGCGTTCGATGAGGAAGCCGTTGGCGGCGATGTTGGCGCGGTTGGTGGCGGCTTTCACGTGCTCGCACAGGTAATATGTCCCCTGATATGCGCCGTTCATGAACAGCTCTACATGCTGGCCGCGCGGCGTCCATGGCAGTCCGGCAAGGCGCGACAGCACGAAGCCATAGGAAGTGCGTAGCAGCGATTTATCGCAATAGTCGGCCAGCAATACCCATTCCTTATCGGATGGCATCCCCAATATCGGGGTCTTCGATTCGAATTTGAACCGGTATGGTTTCTTTTCATAGAACCACGTGGCATTGCCGCGTCCGCGCATCTTCATAGCCCCCTCAAAGCCCGCAGATGTTGGCGTCGGCTGGATGGATATGTCTCCTTCAACCCAGTTTTCCCTGTCCAATACCGGCTGCATGTTCACCGTCTGAATGGTAACTATTGGCAGCCCCGTGAATGTGGAAACATATACGCGGAAAGTGAGTACGTCATTACCCTTGTAGAAGCGGTAAACCACTGTCCTGCTGAAATCCTGCTGACTTAGCCCCGGAGTTTGAATGACGCCGTTAACTTCCGCCTTGTCGAACTCGCCGCTGAAGGTGGGGATTAGGGTCACATCCGTCTGCAGTTCGGGGATGAATGCCGTGATGGAATCGCCAAATATCCGGCAATTCACATCGGCGGACAGTTTAGGATTGGCAGCGGCGGTGAAGCTGAATGTGGTTACACTTAGCGGGATGGGCGCTACAACGGGCTTTTCTGTGGGCACGATGACCGGTTCGGGGGGCTCTACCGATTTCCCGCAGGAAACAAGCAATGCCGCCACCGCCATTGTTATCAGCCGGTTGATTAAGTCAGGTTTTTTCATGAAATATTTTTGCTTTTACACGTTTGAAATTCTGATGATGTCGGCGAATACACCGGCAGCCGTAACGGCAGCGCCGGCGCCATAGCCCTTGATGGTCATCGGGAACTCGTGGTAGCGCTCGGTGGTGAACATTACCAGGTTGTTGCTGCCCTGCAGGTCGTAGAACGGGTGTCCTTTGCCGACTTCCTGCAGGCCCACGGAGGCGGCGCCGTTGTCGAAAGTGGCCACAAAGCGCCAGCATTTTCCCTGTGCCTCTAACTGCTCGCGGCGATGTTCAAAGTCGGCGTCAAGTGCGGGAACGTCTTTCCAGAACTTATCTAAGGAGCCTTCAAACAGCTCGTCCGGGATGAAGCGGCTGACCGTAACATCGTCTTTTTCAACAGGATAGCCGGATTCGCGCACTAAAATCAGCAGCTTGCGTACCACGTCGAGGCCGCTGAGGTCTATGCGCGGGTCGGGTTCCGAATAGCCCTGCTCTTTGGCCATGCGGATGGTCCGGCTAAGAGGGGTGTCTTTTGAGATAGTGTTGAAGATGAAGTTCAGCGTTCCCGACAGCACGGCTTCAATCTTTTGCACCTTGTCGCCGGCGTTCACCAGGTCGTTGAGGGTGCTGATGATTGGCAGACCCGCACCCACATTGGTCTCGAAGAGGAACTTGACGCCGCGTTTTTTTGCGATATTTTTCAGTTGCAGATAGCGGGCATATTCTGAGGAGGCTGCGATTTTGTTGGCCGCCACGATATTAACGTTGGCCGCCAGCAGCTCTTCGTAGAGGCCGGCGACACTGGCCGAGGCGGTGCAGTCCACAAACACCGAATTATAAATGTTCATGCCGATGATAGCGTCTCGGAAAGCTTCAAGGCCGGATGGCAGTCCTTCGGTCTCCATACGCTCGCGGAAGTGCTCTATGGCGATACCTTCGCGGTCGAGCAGCATCTTTCGGGAGTTTGCTACACCTACCAGCTTGATTTTCAGGCGTTTCTCGCGCAGCAATTTTTCCTGCTGCTGCTGTATTTGCTGTAGCAGGTTGCCCCCCACAACGCCTATGCCCATCAGGAAAACGTTCATTTCGATGTTCTCCGACAGGAAGAAGGCTTCATGGACGACGTTGAGCGTCTTGCGCAGGTCGCTGTGTTTGACCACCCAGGAGATGTTCAGCTCGGAGGCGCCCTGTGCTATGGCGATAATATTGATGCCATTTTTACCGATAGTGTGGAACAGCTTTCCGGCAATGCCGGACGACTTTTTCATGTTCTCGCCCACGATAGCCACAACAGCGAGGTCGTTCTCGATTTCTACCTTGTTGATTTGGCCGCGGAAGATTTCGCGTTCAAATTCTGTGTGGATTGCTTTTTCGGCGGCTTTGGCCCCGGCTGAATCGATGCCGATGGATATTGAGTTTTCGGATGACGCCTGCGAGATGAGGATGACGTTGATATTTTCGTCGGCTAAGGCGCGAAACAGGCGCACGGATATTCCGGCAACACCTACCATGCCAAGTCCCTGCACAGTAACGAGGCTCATGTTGGATATTGAGGAGATGCCTTTAATTGGCAGGTCTTTCCCGTTGAGGCGGCTTTCAGTGATGAGGGAGCCGGGCGCATCCGGATTCATGGTGTTCTTGATGAGCAGCGGGATTCCTTTTTTATATACGGGCAGGATTGTGGGGGGATAGACCACTTTGGCCCCGAAGTGGCACAGTTCCATCGCCTCGGCATAGCTCAGCGAGCTGATGACGTATGCCTTGCTGATGACGCGCGGGTCGGCGGTCATGAAGCCGTCAACGTCTGTCCATATTTCGAGGACGGAGGCATTGAGAGCGGCCGCGTATATTGAGGCGGTATAATCGGAACCGCCGCGTCCGAGCGTGGTGTAGTCGCCGTCACTGTTGGACGACACGAAGCCGGGCGCCAGATAAATGCCTTTTTTTCCTGCCAATTCACTGGTAATAAGGCGATTAGTAACACTGAAGTTGACTTGTGCCCGTCCATAGGTGCTGTCGGTGCGAATCAATGCGGCCGAATCCGTCCATTGTGCGGCGGGGATAAATTCGGCGATGATGTATGAAGAAATCCTCTCGCCGAAGCCGAGCAGTTTATCGAGCGTTTTAGGCGTAAGTTCACCAATCATGGACACACCGCGAATGATGCGCTCCATCTCGTCGAGCAGCCCTGCCACATGCTCCTTGACATCTTCGCGCTTCTCGCCCATAAAGAGGGCTTCCACGGTCTCCTGATGCCGCTCGCGGATTGACGTTATTTCGGTGTTGAAATATTCGGTACCAAGAACGGCCATCTTTGCGGCGTTCTGAATCTTGTCGGTGATTCCGCCTAAGGCGGAGACCACGACGACGATACTGTCGGTCTGATTTTCAACAATCTGTCGCACTCTGCGGATGTTCTCGGCATTCCCTACCGAAGTTCCGCCAAATTTCAACACTTTCATACAGTGTATAATAGTTTACTTGCTTACAACTTAATATATATTTTCCGAACAGCTTCTTATTTGTTTCCGAACAGTTTGCCTAATATTTTGCGGAATCCTTTCTCGCCGGAATCTGTTTTTGTTTCTTCCGGCATGGCAGTGGTTCCTTCTATGGCAGTCCGTTCCGCCGCCTCGACGAGTTTTTCCTTTTCGGGGTCGAAAGGTTCCCAATTGAGGTCGTCATCCTGCTCTTCTTCGGTGATTATTGGGAAGACCTCGTCCTTTATGTCGTCGATATCGACCACATCTTTGTCGTAGGCGATATTGGCGAGCGGATGCGGTTTACGGCGCGGTTGTTCCTTTGTGCCCCCCGCGGTCGGACGGGGGCGCTTTGTCGGCGTGGCCGCAGTCGGGGACTTCGGTTTGGGCTTCACCTCACTTTTGGGCTTTATTTTTATCACGCTTTTCGGAGTATTGCTGATGTCGCTTTTCGGGGCGCTACCCGGCGTACTGACTGTAAGTTTTTCAGGGGCGCTACTCGTTTCGATTTTCGGGGCAGGCACGTCGATTTTCGGCGGTGCGGCTTTCTTCGCGGGAGCAGGCTGTGTTTTGTCGGCCTTGCGGATGGAAAGCGGCTGTACTAATCGCAGCATAAACGAGTGGTGAGCGCGGTCGATGAACAGCACTTTGCAGCGAACAATGTCCCCATTATCCCATTTGGGCATTTGGGCTTCCAGCAATATGGCCGGATACTGATTCTCTGCCAGCAACTGCAATTTGTTCTCGTCAATGAGTACGCTAACGTCAACCTCTTTCGAGATGTAGGCGTCAAGTTCTTTCGCGGCCCAGTCGATTCCGCCGACTGTCGGCTCAACTACGGGCATGTCTTCTTCCGTCGGCAACGCCGGACGGTCATGTTTAATGTGTTTAATAGTAATGGTTTTATGGCGCAGCTGTGGCTGCACGGGTTGTACTTCAACGGGTTTTGCGGATGCAGCTTCCTCCGTGGCGGCAACTGTCGCCGCCGTTGATTCATGGGGCGCTTCGGCCGCGTCTGCAATAACTTCCACAGTATCCGCGATTCCCGCAGATTCTATAACTTCTATGGCATCGGCAGTTTTCGGAACCTCGATAGCTTCGGCAGTTACTGCCGCTTCCGTAACTTCTATAGCTTCTGTAATTTCTGCAACAAGCTCTGCTTCTGTAACAGGTTCGGCATCAGCTACAGATTCGCTGATGGCTGATGGCACCCTCTCTGTTGTTTCCACTTCCGGTTCGGCAACAGTTATTTCCTGTTCCGGCATGGCGGTAGCAATGGCGTCGGGGTCCGTTTCTTCGATGGCTTCAAAATAGTCAGCATCGTCGTCTATCTCATTTTCCTTTTCTTTATGAGCATTTGTTTTTTTATTTTTATCGGGGATTTTTGACAGGTCAATTTTGCCGATAATCTTCGGGCCTTTAATTACTGGCAGGTCAATATCGATATGAGGAGGCGACCATGGTTTTTTCTTTTTCTCCTTCAGCACTAACGGGGCGGGAATATCGGTATCGGTCGCATCCGGTTCGCCCTCATACTCGTCGCTGTCATATTCCTCATCAGTATTTTTGGCTGTATCTTCGGTATCCTTATTAATAGTTATCCGTCGGAACAGCAGAGAGCCATCGTCTTTATATGTTAACTGGACATAACATCCGTTATGGTCAACTTTAAAGACCTGAAAGCGGATTATTTCGCCGTCGTGTCGGGTGCTCAGTATTTTGTAGCCCTTACGTCGGTACAGCAGTACTTTTCTGCCGTCTTCAGTTTCCAGCTCAAAGTCGCTGTCGTTTTCGGGGTTCGGTTTGACGATTTTAATCCAGATTTTCATTCCTGTTTCGAGGTCGTCAAAGGCGGGTTCTTCTTTTGTTTCGGATGTTGGGGTGTTCTGCGGAGCGGCAGGTGGTTCCGGCGCCTCCCAATTTTGGGGCAGACACACAGAATAGCCCGATTCGGGGTCATGGCTGACAACTTTGCAGGTTACCACCGCGCCATCGGGTTTGAGGCGCAGTTCTTTGACCCCCTTGCGTTTGTAGAGTTTTACGGGCTTATTGTCGAGGGTTATCAGTTCAAAGCCGTTTTCGTTCAGGACGCGGATTTTTATGGGGGCTCCGGGTTCGAGGATTGCTGACGAGGAGACATTGCCTGGCAACGGCGGGTTAACGTCGTTGGGGGTCCAGTCGTCAGGCAGGCGTACTACGTAGCCGGTTTCGTCATCGTGGCTGACAATTTCGCACAGCACGATGTCATCGTTGTTCAGCTGTCGCAAGTCTCTGATACCTTTGCGGTTATAGAGTTTTACTTTCTCGGCGCCTGATTCGGTTACTAAATAGAAGGCATTTTCGGTGTCCACTATGCGGACACGGAGGCCGTTTCTGACATAGGTAAGGGTGCTCTCCGGCGGGGCAGGTGTAGGGGCAGGAACACTGACGGGCGCCGGGGCCGGAGCAACAGGCGCCGGTTGATAGTGTGCCCGCGTAATGTTACGCTCCCATTTATTGAGCAGGCGTACTACGTAGCCATCCTCATCATCGTGGCTGATGATTTTGCACGGGATAATGTCGCCGTCGTTCAACTTCTGCAATTGCCTGAGGTCCGACTGTCGTGATAAGTTCACGACCTGATTATCAATGGATACGAGTTCTATGGAATCTCCGAATTTCCTGATTTGCACAAGAACGTGCTTGCTGTTGGGTTCTATACCCGATTCCGTAGCAGGTTCTTCTGCGGGCTCGGTTGAGAGGCGCTGTACGAGCATCTTTGCACGTCTGATAGCGTCAATGCCGGTGTCGGAAGTTTCTTCGGGTTCATCGGGCTGTTCGGGGATTTCCGCAAGCGGGGGCACAAATACCGGCGTCGGTGGACGGGATACGTTCACATAACGCGCCCAATTTTCCGGCAACTGTACGATGAGTGTGCCGTCGCTATCGACGCCTACTTCCTCACATTCCAGCGTGTCGCCGTCGTTGAGCCGCCGCAGTTCCTGTATGCCCTTCCGTTTATACAGGCTGACACTGCGGTTATCCAAGGTCTTGATATGTACAATTTTATCATAACGGGCAACTTTTACGCGAACAGTTTTCAACTTCTGTACGGGCTCTAATGTCGGCTGCGGCTTTTCTGCAACCGGTTCTTCCGCAATTTCTTCTGCTTCTTCTGCAATTTCCGCAACTTCTTCGGCCTCAAGTTCAGCTTCAATTTCCGCAACTTCTTCCGCTTCAAGCTCTGTAACTTCGGCCGCAACTTCGGCCTCCTCGGTCGGAAGTTCTTCCGGCGCAATAGCAGATGTGGGGGCCTGACTGAGCGGCGTTTTTGCAGTCCGCAGTTTCTGTACCAAAGTATCTTTCCAGTTGTCGGTAAGGCTTACGGAATAGGAATCGGTTTCAGCCTCATAGCTGACAATATTACATTCGATGACGTTGCCACCTTTGAGCTTGCGCAGTTCTATGATGCCCTTGCGTTTATAGAGCTTTACGGGCTTATTGTCGAGCGTAACCAGCTCAAATTTGGTTTTCCGGTTTATTATCTTTACGCGGATAACGCCCGAAGTTTGGGGGCCTGTCGCCTCCGGAACGACGGGGTCGGGAACGGGGTCGGGAGCATTAACCGTATTCTCCCATCCGTCCGGCAAACTTACAGAGTAGCCGTCCCCCTCATTATAGCTGACGATGTTGCACACCACAGTATCCTTATTGTTCAGAAGCCGCAGTTCCCTGATACCTTTTCGTTTATATAATTTAACAGGCTGATTGTCAACAGTTTTCAGGGTAAATTTGGCGCCTCTTTTAACAATTTTCACCTTGACGGTAGCGGGCTTTTCAGCGGCAACAGGTCGAGGTTCCGGCGTGATGCTCCGGACAGGCGTCGGCAACGGCTCCGGAGTCGGAATAACCGGCAGTGGTTCCGGGGTCGGAGTAGCCGGTTCCGGCGCGGGCGCAATAGCTGTATTTTTTATCACCTCTTTATTCTTCGCCAGTTGCTTTCTAAGTTCCGCTTTCTCTTCCTTAGTTCTTTTCGCGGTTTTTATTCTCTGATTGAGCGTTTCGAGGTCAATTTTTCCCACTACTTTCGGGGCACTGAGATGCTGCGACACATATTCGGACACAGAAATGCTGTCTTCGCTTTTTGCGACCGGCTGTGGGGAGGGCAGTTCGGCCTCGTCATTGTCCGTTTTCTTCCTGATTATTACTTTGCGCTCAGTGGGCACATCTGTTTGCCCGATGACTTTCAGCTCTACGCGGGGCGTTACAACAGGAATATGTTGTGGACGTGGCCGCGTCTGTACGGTATCCTGCCAGTTATCGACCAAACGCACTTTGACGTCGCCAGTTTTGCGGTCGTAAGCTATCACATTACATTCCACAGTCTCCCCATTATCCCGTTCACGTAACTCGTCAAACTCATATTCATCAACCATAGTTACGTTCTGATAATCAGTGGTATATAGCGAGAAATTGTTATCCGGCTTATCCGATTTATAAATCCGGATTCTGATTTTCTGGCCCGGACGGTAAAAATCGTGTCCGTTGTTGATGTCCTGCTCTGTCAGCAGTATCGGCGGCAACTCCGGCTCGATGAAATATACGGGGGGCGCCAGCCTGAAATGATGTGCGGAATAATCAATCTGACTGACGAGGCACTTGATAACACAGCCTTCTTCGAGCCCCAATTTCCCGTATTTGGGGAATATTGCAGGATACTGACCTTCAACGATAAATTTAAGCTGGTTATCGGTCTCCGAGCGGATAGAATACGCCGTAACTTCCTTTCCTACAAGGCTCTTAGTTTCTCTGGAATTCCAGTCAACATACTGTACTTCATTCGGATGGCGGATAACGAATCCCTTATCAGGCATGTAGTCCATAATCCGGCATGATATGGTTCTGACGCCATCCGGATAGTGCATATATCGCGGCAGTTTCAACCGCGGAATACTTGCCTTATAATCTTTAAATGAAAACGAGATATTTTTGCCCTGCTTGGTCATAGTAATGTCGCAGGTCTTGCCGACATATCTGGAATACAGCTCGAAATATTCCGCTTCGGCGAGCACTGCGCCCTTGTCATTATAGCCGGTACAGAACACCTCTACGGTTTGCCCTTCTACGGTATTGTTGAAAGTTTCGACATCTATGAATTTGGTGCGCCCAAGGAAGCCTGTGATGGGGCCACATTCCCAGTCGAAATGGCTGCCGGCATCGACAATCAGCCCGTCATCGATTTTCCTGATTACGATAGCCGTATAGCGGGTATCCGGCACTAATTCCACATGCGACAGCGGGTGCTTTGTGGCGTCGATAATGACCTCCGTATTGTCGTCATACAGGGCTATATCGCTGATTTCGCCGGAGAATTTATGCCCTTTAAGATAGTGGAACACTGCCGCCCAGTTCCGGAAAGAGGCATATTGCCATGGCATTAGCCGGGACGGCACCACCGCAGAAATGCCCTCGTCAGTCAGTACGGAGAACGTGTAATAAATATTCTTCGGATTCTCTCCTGCCTTACTGTCGATGATGCGCTTATTGATGTCAACTATCTCGAAGGTAACGGGGCGTTTTAAGGTGCTGCCTTTTTGCGCAAAAATCAGTTCCTTATCGCGGCGCTCCACAAAAGTTACTTTTATTTCCTGGCCGACAGTGTAATCTTTAAAGGCATCCATGTCAGGGAAATTTATGAACGGCAACAGGCCGGTAACGCCGCCATGGGCCCACTCGAAATGATAGCCTGCATCTACGATGAAGCCGGATTTGCTTTTATGCAGAATTATGGCATTATATTCTTCTCCTTCGACGAGTTTCGGCTGGGGCAGCCGTTGAACACTCGCATCGGCATGAATGCGGAACATCGGTCGACCAAACTCATTGGTTATGCGGTCAGCCGAGATAACTTTACAGTTCATCCTGCGCCGCACTATATGCGGAAACACAACTTTCCAATAATGGTTATCAGAATATTGCCATGGCATCTTATTGAAGTTTACCATCGCAAACAGCTTGTCTTCAAGCTTAACCTTCATTCCTCGCTCGGTCAGTTCATGTGCTGTAAACCACATTAACTGGCCCTTGTCACGTGACTCTTCCGCATGCTTAAATACCGGCTCAAGCGGATAATTCTTGTCATCATTAAACATGTCAAACATATTTCTCTCCTTTTTACTGAAAATATTTCCAAACATTTTTGCGCTGTACATTCTACAGGGCTTTTAAAGGGCGAAATTAATATATTTCTCTTTTCGATGGTGCAATTTCGGCCAAAAACGGCTGCATTTTTTTGAGTATTAATATTGATTTAAGAATTGATTCCTGAAGAAACTCTGAAAAATAATCGCGTCAATGATATTTATTGCATGTAATGGCGAAAAAATCCGTACATTTGCAGCAAATTTTAAATTTCTTTGTTATGAACCGCAGGATTATTAGCAATGTTGCATACATTATTGCAGGCCTCGCCATCTGTGTCGGCGCAGGCCGGACGCTTACACCTGACATCGTGGTGCAACAGGTCGCCGTTGAACCGTTCTCCAAAATAGACATCAACGGAATAGCAAACGTATTCTTGACGCAGGGCGACATGGAGGCCGTAAAAGTAGAGGCTGACGAGCGGCTGTTGCCCGACCTGACCATCAAAAACGACGGCGAAACTCTCATTATCCGCCTGAAAAGCAGAGTCAAGACCAACCGTATAACACGAAAGCCAAATATTTATATCACCTTGCGCAATATCCGCGAGCTGACCAAAGATGGCGTCGGCGCCCTGAAAACACAGTCGCAGCTGAGGCTCAACGACGTGAAAATATCTTTCGCCGGCGTCGGCGCGGCAGATCTCGAACTCTCAGCCCGCTACCTCATAGTGGCCGGTAATGGCGTGGGAAACCTCTCCCTGACCACCGACTGCGACCTGCTCTCGGTTGACCACATCGGCGTGGGAAGCCTCACCCTGACCGGACACGCCAACGAACTGCAAATAGCCAAAAACGGCACCGGCAGCCTCAACGCACGAACCCTCATCGCACAAATTGCCGACGTGAAAAACAACGGCGTAGGCTCGGTAGCCGTCGTCGCCCAACAAAAATTAGTTATTAAAAATACCGGAATAGGCTCGGTGTATTATTCAGGCAATGCCCCATCCCAGAACATCAGCAATACCGGTATCGGAAAAATCAAAGAAGAATGACCCGTCAAAAAGTTATCGACCGTTTTATAGCGTATGCTAAAATCCATACCGCATCAGCCCACGATGCCCAACAGTTTCCCAGCACTGACCGCCAGCGAGAGTTCGCAGCACGGCTGGCCGCCGAATTGCGACAACTCGGCCTCGAAGAGGTGAACTGTAATGCTGACGCTTATGTTACCGCAACGCTGCCCGCCAACTGCGACAGCCCGACGGTAGTGGGGTTTATTGCCCACATTGATACCAGCCCCGACTTCAATGGCCACAACGTGAATCCGAAGACAGTGCATTATGTCGGCGGCGATATTGAACTGGGCAACGGACGGCGCCTCTCGCCCACACAGTTCCCCGAACTGACCGCATACTGCGGACAGGACATCATCACCACCGACGGCGCCACTCTGCTGGGCGCCGACGACAAAGCCGGAATAGCCGAAATTATCACCGCAATGGAATATCTGCTGGCCAATCCGCACATTAAACATGGCAAAATTCGCATCGCTTTCACCCCTGACGAGGAAGTCGGCAATGGCGCCTCCCGCTTCGACGTGGCCACTTTCGGCGCACACTTCGCCTACACCATCGACGGCGGCGGAATCGGCGAGCTGGAATTTGAAAACTTCAATGCTGCAACCGCCAAAATCACCCTGCACGGACGCAGTGTGCATCCAGGTTATGCCAAAAACATAATGGTCAATGCTATTCTGCTCGCCACCGAAATCAACGCCATGCTGCCCCCGGAACAGCGCCCCGAACATACCGAAGGCTATGAGGGATTCTTCCACTGCGTAGCCCTTAATGGCACGGTGGAACATGCCGAACTGACATACATTATCAGAGACCACAACCGGAACGCCTTTGAAAAACGAAAAGAACTCATAACGAACATATGTTCATTTATTAATAAAAAATACGACTACCCTGCCGCCGACCTCGTCATTGATGACGTATATTATAATATGCGGGAGAAAATCGAACCGGTATATCAAATCGTTGAATTGGCCGAGAAAGCCATGCGACAGGCCGGTATCGAGCCCGTCATCAAGCCCATACGTGGCGGCACTGACGGCGCGGGACTGTCTTATAAGGGACTGCCGTGTCCGAACCTGTTTACCGGCGGACACAATTTTCATGGCCCCTTCGAGTTTATCCCAATACAATCAATGTGTATGGCAGTGGATGTAATAGTAAAAATTGCTGAGAACGCCAAAGATATACGCCTGTGAACGCCGAACTGCAAAAATTTATTGACAGCGAGGCACTCTTCACCAAAGACGACCGGCTTATTCTGGCGGTCAGTGGCGGCCTCGATTCGATGTGTATGTTGCATCTGTTTCAGCAGACGGATTACCGCTTTGTTGCAGCACACTGCAACTTCCACTTGCGGGGCGCCGAATCGGACGCGGACGAGACATTTGTACGGGATTATTGCCGCCAACTCAATATACCGCTGTATGTAGAACACTTCGCCACGAAACAGTATGCTGCCCGCCGGAAAGTATCCATCGAAATGGCCGCCCGCGACTTGCGGTATGAATGGTTTGACGGGCTGCGCCGCGAGCTGGGATATACCCGCGTCGCCACAGCCCACCACCAGGATGACGTGGCCGAAACAGTACTGCTGAATCTGTGCCGCGGCTCCGGCCTGCACGGCGTATGCGGAATAATGCCCCGCAACGGCTACATCGTCCGCCCGATACTCTTCACAACCCGCCCCCGCCTCACAGAATATGCCACCCGCCACAACATACCGTTCCGCCACGACAGCAGTAATGATAATATACTGTTCCAACGTAACCTGATACGCCATAAGGTTATCCCGCTGTTGCGAAAAATAAATCCCGCTGTCAGCGACAATATCGCCCGAACCGCCTCAATACTGCGCGAAGTGGACGCCATGCTGAACCGACAAATCCGGCAAATCAGCGAAGAGGCAATCACACGCCTGCCAAACGGCGACGTCCATGTCGATATCGACAGCCTGATAAATCTCGAATATATTGACGTGGCAATGTATGAACTGCTGCATCCTTTCGGCTTTAATGCCCTGCAAATCAATAATATACGCAATTCTTTGGATTCTATATCCGGAAAAATGTTCTTCTCCGCCCGCTATCGATTGGTAAAAGACCGTAAATGCTTGATAATAAGCAAAATACCTGACGGACAGCAGGAAAAATACACCATCAACGACAATAGCTCCCGACTGCTGACCCCTTTCATACGTCTGGACTTTCAGAAAATTATCCGCGATGACACTTACACTTTTTGTAAAACCCCCGACGTTGCCGACTTTGACTGCGACAGGCTGGAGTTCCCGCTCTCTCTGCGCCACTGGCGGGAGGGCGACGTGTTCCGTCCGCTGGGCATGCTGTGTTTTAAAAAATTGAGCGACTTTTTTGTGAACGAAAAGCTGTCTCTCCCCGAAAAAGAAGCCTGCTGGCTGCTGTGCAGTGGCAACGACATCGTCTGGATAGCCGGATACCGTATAGACGACAGATTTAAAATCACTGTCGAAACAAAAAACATTCTGCGGGTGAAAATAAGCCCGCGAAAGTGAAAAAATGATTACCTTTGTCATAAAATTCCCGATAAATGATATTCTGGATTATTATTACTGTTTTGACGTTTGACTTTATTCTGGAGCAAACGTTGGGCTACCTGAACACCACACGGTGGAGCGATACCCTGCCCGATGAAGTTAAAGGTATTTATGATGCGGAAAAGTATCGCAAACAGCAGGCCTATTCGCGTACCAATTATCGTTTCGGCACATTGGTAAGCTGCTACGGATTTGTAATTATCATGCTGATGTTTGCGTTTTGCGGATTCGCCGTTGTCAACCAATGGGCAGAATATATTACACAGAATCCAATATGGACGGCGCTGCTCTTTTTTGGAATCCTGCTGTTGGCGTCAGACCTTCTTAATATGCCGTTTGAACTCTATGACACTTTCGTCATTGAAGAGCGGTTCGGCTTCAATCGCACCACGCCCCGCACGTTCATCCTTGACAAGCTGAAAGGATGGGCACTCAGCGCTGTCATCGGCGGCGGCCTGCTGGCGCTGCTGATATGGCTGTATGGCAAAACCGGTCCCATGTTCTGGCTGATTGCATGGGCTACAGTTACCGCGTTCACGCTGTTTATGGCCATGTTTTATTCCTCACTCATCGTCCCCCTGTTTAACAGGCAGACGCCGCTTGAGGATGGCCCGCTAAAAGAAGCCATACGCAAGTTCGCCGATTCGGTGGATTTCAAGCTCGAAAACATTTTCGTCATCGACGGGTCAAAGCGCTCCACCAAAGCCAACGCCTATTTTACCGGTCTCGGCCGCAAGAAACGGATAGTGCTGTATGACACGCTGGTGCAGGATATGACTGTTCCCGAAATTGTGGCAGTGCTGGCGCATGAAGTCGGCCATTACAAGCGGCATCATATACGGCGCAGCCTGCTTCTGGAAATCCTGCAGACCGGCGTTATTCTGTACATCTTTTCGCTTGTGGTCGGTGCGCCGGAGCTGTCGTCTGCGCTGGGAATTGCTCATCCCGTGTTTCATGCGGGGATGCTGGCATTTGGAATCCTGTTTTCGCCCGTCTCTACGCTGACCGGCATCGTGATGAACATTTTTTCACGCCGCAATGAATATGAGGCCGACGCCTTTGCGGTCAGCCATGCTGACGGGGCGGCTTTAGCCTCCGCCCTGATAAAGCTGTCGGTGAAGAACCTCAGCAACCTGCGTCCGCATCCGGCCTGCGTATTTGTGTATTTCTCGCATCCCACGCTACTGCAAAGGCTGCACCGCATCAATAACCCCACAAAAAACACCGCAAAATGAACGCTGAAATTATTACCATCGGCGACGAGCTGTTAATTGGCCAGGTAGTTGATACCAACTCGGCATGGCTCTGCGAACATCTGAACATGTATGGCGTGAGGGTACAGCGCATCACCACAACACCTGACGACCTCCACAGCATCATCGCTGCCCTGAGTGAAGCCAAAGGCCGCGCCCGTGTGGTGTTCGTTACCGGCGGACTGGGCCCCACCAAAGACGACATCACCAAAGCTGCCGCCTGCGAATTTTTCAACTGCGCCATGCGCATCGATGCAGCCGTGATGCAACATATAACAGAACTGCTCACCGCCCGCGGCATCCCTGTCAGCCCCACAAACCGCAGTCAGGCAATAGTGCCCGCACGATGCATCGCCCTGCATAATAACGAGGGAATGGCGCCGGCCATGTACTTCGACGCCGCCGACACCGCCTATATCTTCATGCCCGGCGTCCCCTACGAAATGCAGGGACTGATGCAGAACGAAATACTGCCCCTGCTGTGCCGCAAAAAACTCGTGCAGGCAATCGTGCATAAAACCGTCATGACATACGGAATACCCGAATCGACCATGTCTGACCGCCTCGAAAAGTGGGAACTCGCGCTGCCCGCACACATAAAACTCGCCTACCTGCCCGGCCCCATAGCCCTGCGGCTGCGGCTGAGTGCACACGGCCCCAATTACGATGTCCTGAAACACGACATCGATACCCAGATAGAACGCCTCAAAAGCCTCATCCCTGACAACATATTCGGCTTCGATGACGAAACTATGGCCGCCGCCATCGGCAAAAACCTCGTGGCGCACAGCCAGACAGTGAGCGTTGCCGAGAGTTGCACCGGCGGATATATTGCACATTTGTTCACTTCAAATCCCGGAAGCTCCGCCTATTTCCAAGGCAGCATCACGGCATACGCCAATCAGGTGAAGATGGACCTGCTCGGGGTGAAATCCTTAACCATGATGGAACATGGGGCGGTGAGCCGCAAAGTGGCCGAAGAAATGGCCGAAGGCGCCCGCCGTGTCATGAACACCGACTATGCCATAGCAACCACCGGAATTGCCGGCCCTGACGGGGGCTCCCCCGACAAACCCGTCGGCACGGTATGGATTGCCGTCGCAACACCCCTGCTCACGGTCGCCAAACGTTTCGTGTTCGGCGTTAACCGCGAGCGTAATATACTGCGGGCATCCATGACCGCGCTCAATATGTTGCGAAAATTGGCAGACAATTCCTGACAGAACTATTCCCACGTGTCCGGCATGCCACCATGTCCGCGGGCATTGACGGGCGGATTGTCGTATGGCTTTACGGCGCCGGAATGGACGTCAAACAGCCGCACCGCAGTCTCCTGTAAAGCTTTCACCATATACGGATAAGGGCGGTCTGTAACATCCACCAGCCCGCAGTTATAGTTCTCCCCATCGCCGCGACCGGTTAAATCCTGGTCACACCATTGAAACCATGCCGTGCCAATCAGCCCCGGATGCGCATATCCCTGCTCGGTATAGTAACGATAGGCCACGCCGCGCTGCTCCTGCGAATTGACCTGCCAGAGCGACTGCGCCATGCCACGGTCAACCGTTCCGAAGTGATATTCCCCGATGAGCATCGGCAGGCCGGTAGCCGCCAAAGTACGGTTCATCATCGCCGTATCGGGGGTAAGTTCATAGCAGTTGAAGCTGAACACGTCGAAATTCTCTTTGCATATTTCGAGGATTGCAGGGTCCAAATGGCCGCTCCCAAAGCGTATGCCGAGGTTAAGGTGGTTGGGGTCATGCTTACGCAACAGCAGCCGGACGGTCTGCAGGAATGTGGCAAATGTCCTGTGAATGAACGCCTTCCTGTTTATGGGAATATCCCCGTTGTCGGAAAGAAACTTTTGCAGCTCTGTTTTTATGGGGCGTTCATTGCCTTCAAGGATTGTTGCGCAGAGCTGGGATTCGCGTCCCATCCATGCGGGTTCGTTGCCGAGAAACCAGCCAATCAGCCACGGATTGTTGACCTGTGGCGCAACCGTATTGATGATTGCGCGTTCTGTGCGGGCGGCAAATTCAGGTTCATAGACATCGGTAAGTCCCATCAGGCTGCCACTGATACCTATATTTTGCAGCTGCAGGATGAAAGCCTTGCGGTTGAGCGACATCACGTCAGCGCTCGACCAGTTGGCGATGGTGTTAAGCCCCCATTTATCCATCCGGTTGATGATGTTGCTGTTGGCTTTTTCGCGGAAGCTGTCGCCATAGCGCCGGTGCAGGTTCCATGCGCCGAAAGAGGGGGTAGAATTGCGTCGTGAACGCTCGTGTAGTGCGGCAGGCGGCAACTCCTTGTACATTCCCGTGCGTTTGTCGGCATCGCGCACCATTCCGCCACCTCCGGGACGCACACAGTCAACGCCTACCGAAAGAAAGAGGTAGCCGTCAGGGTCAACAAACCACCAGCGTCCGTCAATGTTTGCGGTACGGAAGAAGCCGTCGCCTCTCACCTGCGCATTGAGGTAGCCCCCATAGCGCGAATAGTTGAACGCGGCTGTGGATACGGGCTCGGCATCCTCTGCCGCCCAGTCCGATTGCAGCTGTTCGTGCGATTTTATTTTGCCTTCCCAGTCACTCAGGTTCCATTGGCCGAACTCGTCCACCGCAGGCACGTCGCCGAGGTAGGCATCGCCGGGGTCATCCGCAAAGAGCGCAATACTGCGGATTTCGATTTCAGGGGCGCCAATTGGCCGTCGCATGCGGAAGCCGATGGAATCAACACCCTGCAAAGGCCCCCGTTTGCCCCCCAAATTTATCCAGCCCGTATAACGCGGCTGATTGTAGGTGGCCGCCAAATCAACGGCAGAGCCAGGCTCGTTGCGGAAAAATTTCAGCGGGACAGACAGCCGGTTCCATGCTCCGGGCACATAGTTCATCACCCGTAACTCGTTGTAGCCGGTAGCGGTGGTAAACCCCACATGAAAGCGCTGCGCAGTGGTGGCACGAAATTCAAGCGTCACAAAATTGCACGTGTCCCAGTCACGCGGCAACCCCGGCGTGATGTCGGCAATGGCAAATTTCTTGCCGGAAATCTCCTGCGAGCTGTCAAAAACAACCCTGAAAGTAGGCGGTTGACAGGCCTGCATCGCAGCTAAGGCAAGCAACAATACGAAACATTTTTTAAACATAAGCATTAATTTTTTTTAGTAAATTATTTTTTGCGAGTAATTAATGGCACAAAGATACAAAAAACAGTTTAACTGTTGAAAAAATTCTGCATTGCGGCAATAGCCTCCATATCTTGCAGGATTGAAAAGTGCGAACAGCCTGAGATTTTCAATAGCTCCACATTCGGAATCAGCGCGGCCATCCGCCTGAAATGTTCCTCTTTTATCACGTCGTGTTGGGCATATAGAATGAGCATCCGTGTATTTATGCCGCGCAGGTCATTGTCCGTCAACCCGATATCATTGAGCATCAGTTCGAGCAGCATTATCCGGCGACGCAACGGGAACCCCGCCCATTGCAGCAGTTTCAGCAACGCCCAAAGCGGCTTTATTTGCCAAATATACCGGTTGATGAGGCCTGATGCCAAATAATTTGGCGATATTGCGACTGCTTTTTCAAATACGCAGGGGCATTTTTTGGCCAGAAAAAGCGCTACATTGCCGCCATCACTGTATCCTATGACATAGGTGCGCCGTATGTTAAGGCGTTCACAAAATCCAATAACATCATCAGCCATCAGCTCGATAGATAATGAACTGTCGTTAGATATACTGTCGCCATGCTGACGGCTGTCAAGTGCAAAGGTGTGGAAGTTGGCAAAATGCTGCACCTGATACGCCTCAAACAGCGCTTTGCTTTCGGAATTGCCATGTAACAGCAACAGCGTCGGCGCATCCGAAATCCCACATTCGTTGAAGGCAATGCGTATGTCGTCAAGTTCAACGTATTTCATATCTGCATCACTGTATTACAGCATGTTAGCCGTCAATTTCTTCTGCGTCTTCGACCGTGAAATATTCCACAAGGTTCTGCCACAGCGGGGTTTTCCGGTCTTCCGGATTCGCCCGAATTGCCGCGTTCAGGCGGTCTATAGCATCGCTAATATTAGCCCGACTGATGCAGCCCGACATGTTGGTGATTACTGTGTGGGCTTCAAAGGCAGTGCCAAAACTTTCGGCAGTTACTGCCACGTCAATGAACACCGGCAAAAAACTGCTGTAATCCAGCCCGTTAGCCCAGCATGCTTCCAACAGATAGCCTCTGATTTTGCCATATTCAGGAGCTTTTATGGCATCCACTATATACGGTATCGCATGGCCATCTTTGAGGTCACTGAGAAACTCCACGATATGCTCGCGCAACGCAACGCTTTCGGTGGAAAGCAACAGGTCAATAACTACCGGTATGCTTTCGGCATATCCTTCGGTGCGCAACCGCGTAACGGCCTCTTTCGCACTGGCCTCATCACGCGCGAGTTCATCGCGTAACCGGTCTAACTTCTTGGTAAGTTCATCCATAAATAATTGCTAATTTGCCACAAAATTACAGCAAATTCATCGATATTGATGACTTCCTGTCAATATGGGCATCAATTAATAACTCTCTCTTAATATTGATTGAGGAATTGAGTAACCGGAATTTTAATACCGAATTGTCATAAATATTTTATTTTTTATACCGCTTCCTGTATATTACAAACCCTTTATATCTTTTACAAGGTTATGCACTATGTCATAATCACTTATATCGTAAAACCAATTATTATCAAATTGACTGACCAAATTTTGATTTCCACTGCGACCAATCGTCAAACTGTGAAATTTGGTCTTGTTTTCTTTGGCTTTTGCGATTTGTTTTTGCGTATCGGCATCGAAACAGGACATTACAAAATCGGAAACCATTATTACATCGGCTTTTTTGTAGTCCTGCGTTTCCAACATTCGCAACGCTTCGTGCATTGCGGGCGCGGCATCTGTTCCTCCGTGAAAACTCATTGAAAGAAAGTCAATTATATTGTCTAAAGAATTCTTTAAATCGGTGAGATTTAGCGTTTCAATGCCGGAGGAAAACGA
>JAISSS010000088.1 GCA_031272965.1 Bacteroidales bacterium
AATGCCTTGCCATTAAAGGGAAGACCAAACTCGCAGGGGAAAATCGCAAACCAAAGGCGACAACCAAGGATTTTATACGTTCTTTGAAATGGAGAGAGAATTTATAGGGGAAAGGTACGAAAAATTTTGTTATTGCGGCATAAAAAACAGCAGCCGGTCAGCCATTGCCTCCTTCGAGGCTTAACTGCAATAATTTACGGGCTTCGACGGCAAATTCTACCGGCAGTTTGTTCAGCACGTCGCGGGCATAGCCGTTGACAATCATCCCAATGGCGTCCTGTGTGGAAATTCCGCGCTGATTACAGTAGAACAGCTGGTCTTCGCTGATTTTGGAAGTTGTGGCCTCGTGTTCCACAATTGAGCTTTTGTTCCGTGCATCGATGCTGGGAAATGTATGAGCGCCGCATTTGGAGCCGAGCAGCAGCGAATCGCACTGCGAATAGTTGCGGGCATCGGCAGCGTCAGCGGCTATCTTCACTAAGCCGCGATAGGAATTGCTGCTGTGGCCGGCGGATATTCCTTTTGAGAGGATAAAACTCTTTGTGTGTTTGCCGATATGAATCATTTTTGTGCCAGTGTCGGCCTGCTGGTGATTGTTGGTAACGGCCACCGAGTTGAACTCGCCGGAGGAGTAGTCACCGAGGAGTATGCAGCTGGGGTATTTCCACGTTATTGCGGAGCCGGTTTCCACCTGCGTCCAGCTGATGCGGGAGCTTTCGCCCCGACAAAGGCCGCGTTTGGTAACGAAGTTGAACACGCCGCCAACGCCGTCCTTATTGCCCGGATACCAGTTCTGTACGGTCGAATATTTCACGTCGGCGCGGTTGAGGGCTATTATTTCTACCACAGCGGCATGCAGCTGGTTTTCGTCGCGCATAGGGGCAGTACAGCCTTCGAGGTAGCTGACATAGCTGTCGTCGTCAGCAATAATGAGTGTACGTTCAAACTGGCCGGTTCCTGCCGCATTGATGCGGAAATACGTTGACAGTTCCATAGGGCATTTCACACCTTTGGGAATATAGCAGAAGGAGCCGTCCGAAAACACGGCCGAATTGAGCGCAGCATAGAAGTTGTCGTGCGATGGCACCGCCATGCCTATATAGCGTTCCACCAAGTCGGGATGTTGCTTTACAGCCTCGCTGAAGGAACAAAAGATGACGCCCTTTTCGGCTAACTGCTCACGGAAGGTGGTCTTTACCGACACGCTGTCGAACACCGCATCGACCGCCACCCCTGCCAGCGCTTTCTGCTCTTCGAGGGGGATGCCCAGCTTGTTGAACGTTTCGAGCAACTCTGGGTCAACTTCATCCATCGATTTATATTTTGGCGTCTTTTTTGGCGCCGAATAGTAACTTATATCTTGATAATTGATAGCCGGAATATGTAAATACGCCCAATCGGGAACCTTCATCCGCTGCCACTTGTGGAACGCATCCAGCCTGAACTTCAGCATAAATTCAGGTTCCTCCTTGATGCCGGAAATCCGCCGGATAATATCCTCACTTAAGCCTTTGGGCAACGTGTCGGATTCTATCTCGGAATAAAAGCCGAACTTATAGTCCTCATTAGTAACCTCGTTCAATATATTGTCTTCCTTCATTATCAAATCATTCTTTTTTTGATTCTTGCATCGGATGTTACAAAAATATGCTATTTTTGCCACGTAAACCGATTTTTTTTAATGATGGACACAAAAACGGTAAAATCTATCAGCGAGTTAGGCGAATTTGGTCTTATTTCATATCTTACTGATAACATTGTTTTAAAGAACAGTTCAACTATAAAGGGCATTGGCGACGATGCGGCCGTATTGTCGTATCCTGCCGACCGGCGCATTGTTGTGACCACAGACTTGCTTACGGAGGGCATCCATTTTAATCTGTTGTATGTGCCGCTGTTGCATCTGGGCTATAAGGCGGTGATGGTCAATCTGTCGGACGTGTTTGCCATGAACGCCCGCCCGCGTCAAATCACGGTATCGATAGCGCTGTCGAGTCGCTTCGACACCCCCGCTGTCAGCGAGCTGTATGAGGGCATCCGTATGGCCTGCGACAAGCATGGCGTTGACATCGTCGGCGGCGACACGAGCAGCTCCCGCAGCGGGCTGCATATCAGCATCACGGCTATCGGGGAAGCCGACAAAGACAAGCTCGTCTATCGCGACGGCGCTAACGTGAACGACCTCATCTGCGTATCCGGCGACCTCGGCGGCGCATACATGGGGCTGCAACTGCTTGAGCGCGAAAAGGAAGTGCTCAAAGCAAACCCCGTCGGCAAACCGCAACTCGACGGCTACAGCTATATCCTGCAACGGCAGCTTAAACCCGAAGCCCGCGGCGACATCATCACGCTGCTCGACGCTCTCGGAATACGCCCCTCTTCCATGCTCGACATCTCCGACGGCCTCTCTTCCGAACTGCTGCACATCTGTAAAGCCTCAAACGTGGGATGCAGTATCTATGAAGAAAAAATCCCCATGGATTCACAGACAAAGCAGTTTGCGCAGGAACTGAACATCAATCCGTTGGTGGCGGCGCTGAACGGCGGCGAAGATTACGAACTTCTGTTCACTGTTCCGCTTGCCGACTACGAGAAAATCAAAAATGACCCTGACATTACCATCATCGGCCATATAACCCCGCCTGACAAGGGCGCCAACCTCATCACCGCCCTCGGAGGCACCCCAATCCCCCTGCAGGCACAAGGGTGGAGGCATCTGTAAGGACGCACGGCAGCGCCTGCAATACCGCCATTGCGGGGTTGCCCCTGCAATATCCGGATAATCTCACCTCAATAAGCCTGTGCGAACAATACGCGGCGTTCGGAGGGACGTCCGGTGAATACGCAACGGCCCGATTCGGGCTGGCTGTCGAAGGGGATACAGCGGATTGTGGCTTTTGTCTCTTCTTTGATGCGCTGTTCGGTTTCGGCGGTGCCGTCCCAATGTGCCAGCAGGAAGCCACCTCTGTTTTGCAGCACGTCTTTAAATTCGTCCCACGAATCGACCTTGGTGGTATTCTCTGCCCGGAATTGTGCGGCCTTGTTGAAAATGCTGACCTGTATATCGTCGAGCAATTTCTTAACATGGGTATCGATGCCATCTAACGGCACGGTCTCTTTGCTCAGCGTATCGCGGCGGGCCACTTCGATGGTGCCGTTTTCGAGGTCGCGGGCGCCGAGCGCCAACCGTACCGGCACCCCTTTCAGTTCGTATTCGGCGAACTTCCAGCCGGGTTTTTTGTTGTCGGCGCTGTCATATTTCGCCGTAATTCCAGCGGCTTTCAGCTTGGCAAGGATGCCATTAACGACAGTAGATATTTCCGACAATTGTTCGTTATTTTTATATATAGGTACGATGACCACCTGATAGGGGGCCAATTTTGGTGGCAGCACGAGGCCGTTGTCGTCAGAATGGGCCATTATGAGGGCCCCAATCAGGCGGGTAGAAACGCCCCAGCTGGTTGCCCATACGAAATCTTCCTTTCCTTCCTGGGTGGCAAAACGCACGTCGAAGGCTTTGGCGAAGTTCTGGCCGAGGAAGTGGGACGTGCCTGACTGCAGGGCTTTCCCGTCCTGCATCAGCGCCTCGATGGTGTATGTTTGCAACGCGCCGGCGAAGCGTTCATTTTCCGATTTTGCGCCTTTAATGACCGGCAATGCCATGAAGTTTTCGGCGAAGTCGGCATAGACGTTAATCATTCTTTCGGTTTCGGCGAGGGCTTCCTCTGCAGAGGCGTGAGCGGTGTGGCCTTCCTGCCAGAGGAACTCGGCCGTACGCAGGAACAGGCGGGTACGCATCTCCCAGCGCACCACATTTGCCCACTGGTTGCACAGTATCGGCAGGTCACGGTATGACTGAATCCAGTTTTTATAGGTGTTCCAGATAATAGTCTCGGAGGTGGGACGTACAATAAGCTCTTCCTCCAGGCGGGCGTCAGGGTCAACCACTACACCACCGCCTGCGGGGTTATTCTTGAGGCGGTAGTGCGTAACTACGGCACATTCTTTTGCGAAACCTTCCACATGGCTGGCCTCGCGAGAGAAGAACGACTTGGGGATGAACAGCGGGAAATAGGCGTTAACATGCCCTGTCTCTTTGAACATGCGGTCGAGTTCGGCCTGCATCTTTTCCCACAGAGCATATCCGTAGGGCTTGATGACCATGCAGCCGCGTACCACCGAATTTTCCGCCAAATCGGCTTTCACAACCAAATCATTGTACCATTGCGAATAATTTTCGCCCCTTGATGTTAATTCTTTAGCCATTTTTCTTTTTGGTATGGTTTTTGTTTCTAAAAAAATAGTAATTTTGGCGCTGCAAAAATAGGCAAAAAAAAGATGCCGCAGAAAAATTACTTTAAAAATATTGGTTTTAAATACAATGGAGGAATTTACCGATGAAGAATAATATTACAATACTTCCGGCGCTGACCTCGGCAATTCTGCTAAGCGCCTGCGGAACAGGGACACAGTTGACGCGCACTTATGATGACGTCTATTATGTCCCCGGATATGCTGTTACTACGGCTCCGGCCAAAGCGGCAACGCCTCAACCCGCCCCACAGCCTGCGACGCCTGTTGCCACGCAGGAAAATCATGTCTTTACGGCACAAAATCCCGATGCCGAGCTGCTGTCATACCGGATGGACGATATGGTACTTACCCACTCTGACACCCTCTATGCGGCTGACGAAGGCTCTACTGTCATTAATAACTATTATCAGAGCGACGACGTCGATTTTGAATACCGCATCAATCGCTTTCACCGCGCCCCCTATTATGGCTCATACTATTGGGATTTCTGGTATTCAGACCCCTATTTCTATTCTCCGTATTATTATGGGTATAACTGGTACTGGCCGAACAGCTACTGGTCACTGCATTTCGGATGGGGCTACCCCTATTACGGCTATTATGGTTATTATGGGTGGGGCTATCCCTACTATTATTACAGCTATTGGAACGACCCGTGGTATTGGGGCGGTCATTACGGACATAATTACGGCGGTGGTGGTGGCCGCGAGCGGTATTACGGGCCGCGTCGCGAGGCCTATTCTGCGGTAAACCGTCCCGCCAGCCGCATGCAGAGTTCTTATGGCGCCCGCCGTGGAACCACTCCGGTGAACACCGCCGGAACAGGCGCTGTCCGCACAGCACAGCGCGACGCATCGACTGCGACGCCGGTAACTGCCCCGCGCAACACCAATACAGCCGTGTCGCGCAGCGCCGCAGGAACCCTTGTTGAACGTCGCCATGAGACAGCCGGAACGTCCACAGGAACATCTAACGGACGGGTGAGCGCCCCCCAGCAGGGAACCACCGTGTCGCGGACACCCGCCGCAACACCAACTGCACAGCCTGCCCCGCAAGCAGGCAGCGAGGTCTATACGCCCAGCTATACCAAGCCGCGTACGGTAACGCGCTCGACTTATAACACCGTGCCGCAGTCAGGGCGTACAACGACTGGCACACAGCAGACCGACCAGAAACCGACCACTGCACAGCCGTCGCAGGTCAACACACGGGAAACATACCGCTCCAGCGCGACCTCAACATCCACAAGCAGCAGTTCTTCGACCTCTTCCCAAAGTCGCAGCAGCAGCAGTTCTTCTACTTCTACGCCGGCGCGCAGCAGCAGTTCCTCAACTACTACGACTACCCGCAGTAGCAGTAGCAGTAGCAGTAGCACTACAAATACCAGTTCCACGCCTGCCCGCAGCACAACCACGACTTCGGCGCCCACGCGCAGCAGTACCAGTACCACGACTTCGGCGCCGACCCGCACTTCGACGCCGTCAGCCCCTGCCCGCAGTAGCGGTAGCAGTAGCAGCAGTGGCGGTGCACGGCGATAAATTAATGTAATAACGTAATACTAAGATGACAAGAAAATTAACATATTATTTAACTTCAATAATTCTATTAACCGCAGTGGCGGTAAACGGACAGGGCCTTTCCGATGCGGTGCGCCTGTCGGAACATCATATTCAGGGCAGCGCACGCGGTGCCTCAATGGGGAACGCTTTCGGGGCGCTCGGCGGCGATATAACGTCTCTGAGTATCAACCCCGCCGGATTGGGCGTGTACCGCGCCAGCGACGCCAGCTTCACACTGGCGGTCGGCGAAACAGGCTCGACAGTTGATTACCTCGGTTCAAAAAGCCGGAAGGGGGATTTCCGCATGACCATGCCCTCCGCCAGCTATATTGCGGCGCTGCCGTCCACAAATTCCGGCGCATTAGTCGGCCTCAACTTCGGCTTCGGGATGACCCAGATGAACGATTTCCGCATCAAGCGGGTCGCACAGGCCTCAAATGCCACCTCCTCGATGCTCGACCTGTTCGTAAATAACGCCAACCTGGGACAGGCATATATAAGCAGCTTCTATGAAGCCCTCGCCATGGACCTGTGGGACGCCAACGACAATCAGGAAACGCTCATCTATAACAGCTATATCAATGACAATGGCGACAACGTGCAACTTGACGGCTACCATCACGACATGTTCGAGAACACCATCAATTGGGTGAACAAGCCGCACCACCAGAAGAAAAATTTTACCGAAAAAGGCTACGACAACGAAGTAACCTTTTCAATGGGACTTAATTTCAATCACCGCTTTTATGCCGGCCTGACCTTCGGCGTACATGACCTGTACTACGAAAGCACTACATGGCTCTTTGAAACCGACGACAACGGTATCATCGACTATTTCAATGATTACAGCTTTCAGTCGCATCTGCGCACCTACGGCACGGCCTATAACCTTAAACTCGGCATGATTTTCAAGCCGATAAATGCGCTGCGGCTCGGAATAGCGTTCCATACCCCCACGTGGTATAAACTCAGCGATTCTTATGATAATTACATGGATGCCTCTTTCGATTATGACCCGCAGAATATTTTCTGGAACCAGTCGCCCATCGGGGAATATGACTACAACTTCCGCACCCCTTCAAAAGGCATATTCAGTGCGGCATACGTGGGAAACTGGGGATTGGTCAGTATCGACTGCGAACTGTTGAACTATGGCAATTCGCGCTTCAGCGATGACGGCGGCTATTTGGACAGCTCCAACCGCGACATCAGCGAGGCGTTGCGTACTGCCTGCAACATCCATGTCGGCAGCGAGTTTCTGCTGCCTGCCAGCATAAGCGCCCGCATCGGCCTCGAATATTATGGCAGCCCCTATAAATCAGAGGCCTACGGATTAACACAACTCAATAAGGACGCCAAAACTTTCGTATATGCCGCCGGTTTAGGCTGGAAGTCCGGCATCGGACTGTACGTTGACTTCGCTTTCCGCACAACGCAAAAGACATACTATGCCAACCTCTATGACGTCCCCGTTGATGCGCTGAACGAGCTAAATTACTCTAATCCGGCCGCCAAATTTAAAGACTTTCAGAACATGGGCGTATTGACGCTGGGATTCCGCTTCTAAGCCGCTCGCCGGATTTACACACCCGGGATTTTCAGACCTGACAGGGTTTCTGTCGAGCCTGAAAATCCCGATTTTTTTGCCATTCCCTAAAATCAGTCCGGACTGAATCCGACAGCTACCCTACCCTATTGCCTGTATTTTACATACAGCACGGAATCGTGAAGCTGTGCCAAATCAGTAAGGCCATATTCAGCTTGGAATTTGACATCGGGACATGGATACAAGTCGCTGTTAATTAGCAACTTGTCGGCAAACTGTATTGCGATATCATCTGCTATCATGTTCGGGAATGTGTCCGTCTGCAATGAATCGGCGTGAAGCATTATTGGGGTGCTCAATCGGAAATGCAGGCACACATTTTCATATATGTAAGGCGATGGTGGTTCATTAGTATTGTAAATCAAGTAGTTATGACGTCCATCAATCAGGTGAATTAATGGCGCCTCGTCTCTGTAAACTACAAGTATATGCCTGTTCAGCAAGCTGTAACGGTCGGCAAGCGCAACTGCCTGAAACGCAATGAGAAGCAATAAAAGCAGCCTGAAATAGCGTTGTCGTTTAAAGACGATGAAAGCCACAACCGCGCCCGTTGCAGCATAGAGCAACACCGTTTGCAGGGTATTGACCGACAGCCCCTTTGCTAATGCCCCCGGCATCCCCGCGATGATGTCTAACCACCAAAGGGTCAAGGCATTAGTGTGATTCAGTACCCATCCTGCGGCCATACTGACTGCACCAATCGGTGATAGAAGCAGTAATGCAGTGAATACCAGATAGATATATGCCACCGGCATAATAAACAGATTGCTTACGATAAAATATACAGGGAACTGATGGAAGTAATAAACAGACAATGGGAAGGTGCCTGTCTGGGCAGATATTGACAGCGCTATCAGTTGCCATAAATATTTGATTATCACATTATTGAATACAAATAGTTGAACTATTTTATTATAGAAAAACAATATTCCGAACATTGCTGCATAAGAGAGCTGGAATCCGGGGTCTGTGAGCAGTGAGTGGTCGAAAAACAGCAGGATGAATGCAGAGGCGGCTAAACAGTTGAAAGGGAAATACTGACGTTTCAGGCTGCTTCCGACGAGGAAGATTGAGAACATCACGGTTGCACGACGCACTGCGGGGGCAAATCCGGTCAGCAAGGCATATCCCCACAGCAGCGACAGCGTTATCGTGATGAACATAAGATGCCCGCCACGGCGACGCTTCAGGAAGCCAAACAGCAGGTCAAGAACGATGAACAGCATCCCCACATGCATTCCCGACACGGCTAAAACGTGCATTACTCCCGCATTGCGGAAGCGGGTTTGTGTCTCATCGCTTAACTCTTCGCGGTATCCCAATATAAAAGAGGCCACAACCCCAAATGTCTCCGCATCGGTGCAGGCACGGATTTTTGCCAGCAGCAATTCCCTGAATCGCCCGATTTGCAACAGTAGTGGTGGACTTTTAACATATTGAAACACAACATTTTGCATCGGCACGTATGAACTGTAATATATGCCTTTTCGATTGATATACTGCTGATAATTGAACTCGTAGGGATTGCCCCTGTTTTCGATGAATACCGGCCGCAGATAGCAGGCAACTCTGTCGCCAATGCGGAGACTGCCGACAGTGTCGGCTTTTTGGAAATAGATAAGCATCTTTTTGCCGACCATGGAGCGTGTTTCGGCATTTTCTATTTTCACAAGCGCCTGAAAAGAACGCGGCTTCTCCACTAATGGCGAGTGCAACTGCATCACAACTTTCTGTCGCGCATAATCGGGCAGCTCCGGCGCAGGCTTCAGCATAACGACAGTATAGAACAGGCCGCAAACGGCAATTGCCAACAGTGCCGAATCGCATGCAGCCATTTGCTGGGGATTTTTCCGCAACAGCAGACGGCAAATTATGGCGGACAGCAGTGCTGCAACGATGACCGTTCCGGCAGGACGTCCTAACCCTGCCATCGCAATTCCGGTTATCTGGTATAATACCAGCCGTACAAACGGGTTCTTATTCAGGAAGCTGCCCATAGCCAACAGAATGTGCGCCGCCAGATATTACCAAGCTATTTGCCCGGCGCGGCGACCATGTATTTTGTCTTTACCTTACCCCGTGCCATAGCCGACAATTTGCTCTTTAACAACTTCTTTTTGAGGATGTTAAGATAGTCAACATGCAGTTTTCCTTCAAGATGGTCATATTCATGCTGCACTACGCGGGCTTTAAAACCTGTCAAATCTTCGATATGCTCCTGCAAGTTCTCATCCATATATTTGATTTTTATGGATTTGGGGCGCGTAACGTCTTCATGAATATCGGGGATACTGAGGCATCCCTCATTGCTAACACAAGTTTCAGAAGAATGTTCTAAAATTTCGGGGTTCACAAACACCCGCCTGAAATATTTCAGGTCAGGTTCCTCTTTATACTGGTCGGCAACTTCGGCTGTGTCGATAACAAACACCCGCCACGAGCGTCCTACCTGCGGGGCCGCCAGCCCGACCCCCTCTGCTTTGTTCATGGTCTCAAACATGTTGGCCGCAAATTCCTGCAGTTCCCCCACCGGCATGTTCACCGGCTCGGCCACTTTGCGTAATATTGGCGCACCAAATAGAGTAATTGGATATATCATGATAATTTATTTACATTTTAGTTCTGCTCATGTATGATTGCAGAATAATCACAGCGCTCACCGCATCAACCATAGCCTTGTTTTGCCGCGCTTTCTTTTTCAGCCCTCCGGCAATCATGGTCTGGAACGCTATTTTTGAGGTAAATCGCTCATCTTCCAGCTCAACGGGCATCGCCGGATATAGCTTGCGGAACCGCACAATGAACGGGTCGATGAATCGCACCGAATCTGACGGCTCGTTATTCATCTGACGCGGATAGCCCACCACGAGCCGCTCCACCTCTTCGCGTCCGAAATAGTCGGCCAGAAAATCCCAGATACGCCCCGACGGAACCGTATCCAACTTGGTGGCTATCAGCTGTAAAGGGTCAGTTACTGCGACCCCAACGCGCTTTTGCCCGTAATCTATTGCCATGATTCTTCCCAAAATACAATGATTTTTCGCTGTCAATTATTTTACAAAGGTACAACTTTTTTCAATATCCGCGCTGTTTTATCCGCATTATGACGTTAATTTGGTTACAGCGGCTGTGAATTGCAATAAAAAATTTCTCCATCTTGTATAATGTGCCGAAAAAGTCCTATATTTGCGGCGTAGAATGAAGCAGTCATGAAAGTTCTTTATTTTTGATGATAATGAGCATCCGTGTTTTTTGTTACGGTCAGGCGTTGAATCCGTCAAGCGTTAATTCTTTCGGGGGCAGCGATTTTCAGATGGCGCCGGAGGCTGCGACTTTGGCCAGGATGCTGAACTATCCGGTGAATCACAGCACGGGGGTACCTGCTATCAGCATCCCGCTGTATGAGGTCAAGGCAGGCAGTATGACTGTTCCGCTGGCGCTGTCCTACCATGCGGGCGGGTTCAGGATTGACGAGCGAGCGGGGCATGTCGGGCTCGGATGGGCGCTCAGCTGCGATTTGCAGATTACTCGCACCATCAACGGCATTGACGACCGCTACAGTGGCGGCTATATTAATAACGCCAATATTACCGCGTCCGGCTACACCGGAATTGGCACAAAAGAGGCCGGTTATTCCTTAGCAATAGACAACACAAAGGACGGGCAACCGGACAGATTTTATTACAAACTGCTGAACAAGTCAGGCATGTTCTTCTTTTACAGGAACGGCAGTTCACTCACGTGTGTTCCGGTTCCGTACAGCGATATAAAAATCGTGTATGATACAACGCAGGATATTTTCATCATAACAGATACCGATGGCACAAAATATCAGTTCGGAATTGCCATTGCTAATGCCGGAACCAATTATGCCGACAGGTTGACAGAACTGTCAAGCAGCAATCCATCCTATTCTAATACTGTAACATGGAAATGCCATAAGATTATAGCGCCGAACAACGTGGATGAAATCACCTTTTCGTATGCACCGTATGGCACACATGACGGCAATTTGGGCAAAAAAAATACCTGTCACACTTATCGCGACAATATTACTTACTGGAATATGTTTTATGATAATTTTGACTGGGCCGACCCCGTGATATATCCGGATAACAACCTGATTAATAATGTTACCATATTCGAGTATTTGATTGATAACAGTCACGCGAAATTTTACAGGCTGTCGTCGCCGCGCTACATGCTGTATTCAGGCGGCCGCCCGCGGGAATTTCACTTGCCGTATATCCCACAGGGTGGAACGGAAGTTATTGACAATTCATATTCCTCAAACTCTCCCTCCATTGGGAGTACAGATGTCAACGTTTACGGGCTGAATATTATCGGCATAAGCTACAGGGGCGGACAAATACAGTTTTCCGGTTACGAGGATAACGGCAGTGCAGGCAGCGCCCACCTGAATCAGATTGTCATTAGTGAATACGGCCAGACGAGAAGCATCAATTTATATCAGCACAGGGTCAATTCCTACGGACGCGACAATTACACCTATTATCTGGATTCTGTCCGTATCGGCGCCGATATTTACAGATTCAGGTATCATACCATACAGCCATTCGGGAGTTACGTGAAGGGGCAGGATGCCTGGGGATTCGCGAACCATAATACATTTGAATTTGCAACCAATACCGGCAATCCAATCCCGTTTCTGATGCCGAAAATACAGGGCACTGTAAAAACCCGGCACCTTGTAAATCCAGTGCCATATAAGTTCTATTTCGGCGGCAATTACATCATGGCAGAAGAGCCGAATGAAAGCAGGATGAAACGCGGCGTACTGCGACAGATAATCTATCCGGACGGCGGTTTTACCAATTTCGATTATGAGCCTAACCGGTATTATGCGTACAAGGGGGGCAGTTATTATCCCGTTATGCGCATGAGCAGCGGACTACGTATCCGCAGCATCGCGCATTTCAGCAATTATACAGCCGGAGTGCAGGCCGACCGGCAGCTCTATTATGTTTACGGGGAACATGAAGACGGCTCCGGTAAAGTAATCAGACCGCCACAGGTGGTAAAAACCGGCCAGACAGTTAACTACATCCCGTATTCGTATTCGCAGATTATCAATTATGTAACTACTAATTATGACCAGGTCTGTGTCGGCGGAATTATTCATGCTAAAGACAGCATGACAAACTATCTGCCTGCCTCGTCATTAGACTGTACATATTCGGACGGCGCCCCGGTTTATTACACAAAAGTTACTGAATATCAGATAGATAAAGGCATCAAGTCAGGCAAAACTGTCTATGAGTACTATCCGGAGCAGGAATTTATACCTCAAATATCTGCCGCCATTGCCCCATGGGATGCCACATACATTAATGGGACGAATATCCCCTACATAAAAACTAACTGGTATATCGGAGCGCCGAAATCAGTTTCGGAATACAGATTTGAGAATGGTCGGTTCCATTTGGAACACCAAAAGACATTTCAGTACCAACTGCGGATGGAAGCGACACATCCTGTTGTTGCATACGCATTTACAACCGAGTTCTATCAGACAGTAAAGATGGCAAATGCAGGAACATATCTGTATAATTTTCCATACTTGGGAAATGTAATTTCGCTGGAATCAGGGCCGTATCAGGGAAATGTAGCTAATTTTTATGAATTTGGCATATCAGGTACCTACAGAATCCCTGTCGGACAGTTGCTTATGACGCAGGAAAATGAAATATGGTTCAAAACAGGACAGACAATTGCCCAAACAACGTGCTATACTTACGGGAATCCGACTTACAGCCAACCAACGCAGATAAAAACCCGAACATCCGAATATACCCGTATTCGCACCCTTAAATATCCCTACGACTACACAACCGGCGTTCTAACCGCAATGAAAAACCGGAACATGATTAGTCCTGTAATAGAAGAATGGACGGTTGACTCGGCCAGCAATACGGAAATCGCACGAGCTCAAAATTCCTTCCGGCTGAACAGCGGCAGTACGGCAACATACGTACTCGACAACATGAAATTTTCCGTGAAAGCCGACCCCTTAGTTAATTATATTGAATGTCTCGAATATGACCAGTATGGCAACATAATCAGGCTGCGCAAAGACGATAACCTGAAAAAAAATTATATATGGGGCTATAACGCGCGGTATCCCATAGCCGAAATAACGGGAACTACAGCATGGCAAAACAGCACAAACACTTCCCTCTTTTACAACATAACGTCAGAAGTACAAAATCTGACCGACGAGGCCGCGCTAAAGTCTTCCCTGAAATCTCTGCATGAGATGGAGGATGTATTAGTCGCGCTAAAAACTTACAAGCCTTTGGCCGGAACAAGCTGGCTCTGCAATTCCGCACGAGAAGAGATTGTTTATGACTATGATGATTATGGACGTTTACTCAATATAAGAGATGAAAACAATCAGATACTCAGACAGTTCGGCTATCATTATAAGATACCCCCCGACCTTTCACCGGATACCCTTTCCTTTCTGGTGCCAAGAATGGAAACTTATTTTGACCTGCTATCCGACACATTATTCGGAAAATATATAGCGTATAATGAGGGCGGGATTGCAAGTTCTTCCGAATCGGTTTTACCTGGATTTACTTCCAACCAGATATTCATCGGCACATTTCATGTGGATTCGACCGCCAAAATAGTGATAAATGCAGGCTCCATGTATGGACTTGTCATTGATTTCATCCAGGACGGTTCTATTATCACAACCCACACCGTCCACCAAAGTACGGGCAACATACTTTTCCTGCCACCGGGCGATTGCACCGTATCCATAAAAGAAAGTATGAAGCCATATTCTCTCGACAATCCATTGATGGCAACCTGGACAGACAACAACGGAGTGCAACGCTATTTTAACGGCTACAACAATACTGTGCAGCTGTTGCCGGGTGGAGTATATAATTTTACAGTAACCCAAATTAACTGATTCACAAATGCTTACGCGGTTACGGACATACGTTTTCTCATTTTTGTTGGCACTGGCGGGCCCGGTTGGGGCTTTGGCGCAGGCGGGGACGAGCTTTAACACGCCGATACTGTTCCTGCCCGCCCT
>JAISSS010000132.1 GCA_031272965.1 Bacteroidales bacterium
TTCGGTGGCTACAATCTGCTGATTTTCGCCGATGTCGGGGATGGCGTCAACCGGAACGGGGTCGGAGGGAATAAGGCCGTGATGCCAGTCGAACGGCGCTACGGCGACGCCCCAAACAAATATTATTCCGAAAAGCAGCGCAGCTATAAGCCGATTATCAAGAAAGAATTTTATAAATTTCATGTTAAGATACTATTAATTATTCAAACATATAAAAGCTGTATGCATTCTGTATTTCACATCATCGCAGACTTTTTTGCAATAACATGACACACAGACGGTTGAAATAATTAGGGGTATGGACTGCCCTACCCTGCCCCGACGGGATGCAGGCAATCAAATGAGGAAGATACAGAGTAGCGGGCGACTGTGGGGGATTGGTGGTGGTCTGTGGTTGCAGAACACGGGGATACGGCTGTCGCCGGAGAATGGAATTATTGTACAATGCAGGCACAGTAATTCTGAACAAATGTTCAAATTAGCTGCTGTTTCCGGTTGTGCTTCATCAGTTACCGTCTGTACAAACAGATTTTCGCAACATGATTTATGCATAACACATTCTCTTTCAGCATTTTTAGAGGTCTCGTTACTGCAACAGCACGGCGCAGGCATTTCCGTACTGACGGATTCCAGACGTCCACCGCAGTAATGCAGCCACACTGCCGGATGCACCGCCATCAGCAGAGCAACCATAAACAATAATATGGAAAAACCTTTTCGCATAATCAGAATCGCGATACAAAGGTAGAAATTATTTTTGACTTGCGGACTTACTGACCGTAAAAACTTCAGGCGGCGCGATATTCGGCCTTCTGTCAGTCTAATTTCAGCACGGCAAGGAAGGCTTTTTGCGGGACTTCCACATTGCCGATTTGTTTCATGCGCTTTTTGCCGCGTTTTTGCTTCTCAAGCAGTTTCCGCTTGCGGGTGATGTCGCCGCCATAACATTTGGCGGTAACGTCTTTCCGCACGGCCTTAATGGTTTCGCGGGCGATAATTTTGGCGCCAATTGCGGCCTGTATCGCGATGTCGAACTGCTGACGCGGGATGAGTTCTTTGAGCTTCTCACACATGCGCCGCCCCAGAGTGTAAGCATTGTCGAAGTGAATCAGCGACGAGAGGGCGTCAACCATCTCCCCATTAAGCAGTATGTCGAGACGCACCAATTTCGCGGGACGGAAGCCGGTGATGTGATAATCGAATGAGGCATATCCCCGCGAAATCGACTTCAACTTGTCATAGAAATCGAAGACTATTTCGGCCAATGGCATGTCGAATGTGAGCTCGGCGCGTTCGGCGGTAAGGTAATCCTGCTTGACGAGCTGGCCGCGCTTATCTAAACAAAGGGTCATTATTTGGCCAATATATTCCGATTTGGTGATAACCTGGGCACGGATATAAGGTTCTTCGATTTCGCGGATGCTTGAGGCATTCGGCATCCCGCTGGGGTTATAGACCTGCGTGGTCTGGCCGTCCGTAGTGTGAACGCGGTATGACACGTTGGGGACAGTAGTGATGACGTTCATGTCGAACTCGCGGTCCAAGCGTTCCTGGACGATTTCCATGTGCAGCAGTCCCAGGAAACCGCAACGGAAGCCGAACCCAAGCGCGGCGGAAGATTCAGGCTCGAAGGTCAGCGAGGCGTCATTGAGTTGCAGCTTGTCCATTGAGGCCCGCAGGTCTTCGTAGTCTTCGGCATCAATGGGATATACGCCTGCGAACACCATGGGTTTTACCTCTTCAAAGCCCGCGATAGCCTTGTCGCAGGGACGGTCGCGATGAGTGATTGTGTCGCCCACTTTCACCTCTTTGGCGGTTTTTATGCCGGAGATGATGTATCCCACATCACCTGCGCTCATGGTGTTGCGGGGTTCGAGGTCGAGGCGCAATACCCCTATCTCGTCAGCATCGTATTCCTTCCTGGTGTTGACAAATTTCACGAAATCGCCGGTATGGACGGTGCCATTGACGATTTTGAAGTAGGCAATGACGCCGCGAAAGGGGTTAAAAACGGAATCGAAGATGAGGGCTTGCAGGGGCGCGTCCGGGTCTCCGGCAGGCGGGGGCACGTCAGTCACGATGCGGCGGAGGATTTCCTCCACTCCGTCGCCGGTCTTGCCGCTGGCACGGATGATGTCGGCCCGTTTCACGCCGAGCAGGTCAATAATCTGGTCCTCAACCACTTCCGGCATGGCATTGTCCAAATCTATCTTATTAAGTATGGGGATAATTTCGAGGTCGTGTTCTATAGCAAGATACAGGTTTGAGATTGTCTGTGCCTGGATGCCCTGTGAGGCGTCCACCACGAGCAGGGCGCCTTCGCAGGCCGCAATAGAACGGGACACTTCGTAGGAGAAGTCCACATGCCCGGGAGTATCAATAAGGTTGAGGATATATGGCTGGCCATCCACTATGCAGTTCATCTGTATGGCATGGCTTTTTATGGTGATTCCGCGTTCGCGTTCCAGCTCCATATCGTCCAATACCTGTTCGGCCATGTCGCGTTCGCTGATGGCACCGGTATGTTCGAGCAGGCGGTCGGCCAAAGTACTCTTACCGTGGTCAATATGCGCTATAATACAGAAATTTCGGATGTTATTCATCTAAACAATGGTTTTTTCAGGGTGCAAAGATAGCTGAAATATTTGGAAGTTTTGGTACGGCATTGGTTTTTTTGCTATTTTTGCGGGAAATAACGCGACATAACTTTGTCGTTTTTTTAAACAACAGATTTTCATGAAAAGAATAATCCTGATTATATCGGGCATTGTGGCGGCAGCGGCAATAGCGATAGCCATAACGCCCCTGCTACTGCGCAAGTCGTTTGAGACGAAAGCGCTGGAATTTGTAAGCCGCGAACTTGATGCTGACGTCAGCTTCGGCGCGGTGCGGCTAAGTATTCTCAGCAGCTTCCCGCATGTAACGGCCGAAATCAGCAACATCGTTGCAACCGGCAACGGCGCCCTTGAAAGCAACATCAATAAAGGCGACACACTGCTATATACCGGCTCGGACAGCGCACGGCTGTCGCTGACCGACCTGCTGGGGGGTAAC
>JAISSS010000104.1 GCA_031272965.1 Bacteroidales bacterium
GAACTTTTCGAGTGAAACGTTCTGCGCAGTCGGCGAGTTCAGCAATACCCGCGTGAACTTGCGTTCCGTACCGAAATCGCGCCAGTCGCCTTTGGTGGCGATGCGCTGCCGCGAACCGGGTGCGATGTCAGCGCTGCTCTTGAACGCGACGGCATTGCTTCCGGCTAAAACAAATAAAGCAATAGCCGCTCCGCAAAGAAGCATGGCTGAAATTTTCAATATTTTTCTCATAATCAACATATATTCAGGTATTTATTACAGTGATTTAATTGTTCTTGCTAACCACCTCATTAAGAAGACGTTGTAAACGCGATAGGCTGTTTTGTCGGGGTTTTCGATGGAACAAACCATCTCTTTGTCGCACAAGGCGTTCAGAGCCGATTTCACGGACGAGGCTGCGCCGATGTTGTATTTACGCAGGAAGTCTTTCGCTTGCGGCCCGGTAACGGAGCCTTCCTTTGCGATACCTACAAGCAGTCGCCATTGCACCGGCGCAAGCAGACTGCGATACTGCATGAACGTTGTCTGCTGCACCCGCAGGCACTCGTCGCACACGCGCTTTACTACGTCAATGCCGATTTTTTTCTCGCCATCAGCAAAGATAGCGTTGCAGACGAACTGCGTATAATATGTATGGCGCAATGTCCAATCCAAGATGAAAGCAACTGCCTCACTGTCAACTGTTCGCTTGTGTATGGCGAACTTGTCGGTTATAAATGCAGTGTATTTGTCAGCAGCGATTTCGTCAAGCCCTATTGTGAGCGTACTGCTGAAGAAGGGGCGGTTGGCGGTGTTGAACATCTCCAGCATCAGATGCTTCTTGCTGCCGCAAAAGATGAAGCTCGTGTTGTTAAGTGTCTGAACGACAGTTCGCAGCAGTGCCTCTGTCTTTTTCTCGGGATACTCGGCGATTTGGGAGAATTCGTCAATGGCTACGATAATTTTCTGATTTTGCGTATCCAAGAATGTCAAAAGCCCTCTCAGTGTCGTTTCGTATTCTACAGGTGTTACATGTTCAAAGCGAATTTCGGGACTTCCAGAGAGCGCATCGTATGTGATGACCGGACGAAACCCCATCAGAAAATCGAAGAACTTGCGCCCGAAGCCGTGTTTTTGGGGAAACCGTTTGAAAATAGCCGCCGCCAGCTCTTCGGTAAGTTCTTTAAGATTGCCGGTAGCGAATATGTCGGCATATATACAGGCATAATTTTCGGCTTCCATATCCTCAAAAAACCGATGAATAAGCGCCGATTTCCCCATTCTTCGATTAGAAAGCAGCGTAATATTTACCGAATTTTGAGCGTATTTTTTCAGAAGAGCAAGTTCGGCTTCACGGTCACAAAAATACTCTTTTGATATATAATTCTCTGTTAAAAAAGGGGTTAACTCTTTCTTCATTTTATTTCTTATTAAAAAACGACTGCAAATGTACAAAAAATCTTTGAATATCATCACGTTTTTTTCGTGACGAAATTTTCGTGATGAGATTCACGGGATAAAAATTTTACACTTACAGAAAAAGAAACAGTTTATTTTCAAAAGAGACAGATAAACGTTGTGGGATTGCAGTAAATGATACAGACTATTGTTATTCTCCGGGAAAAATCGTTATCTTTGTGGAAAATTTATCGGATATGAGATTAGGCATTATAGGAGCGATGAAAGAAGAGGTACTGCTGTTGCAGGCGCTCATTGATGAGCCGCAGGAAGAGCGGCGCGGTTGCCGGACATTTTACAGTGGCCAAGTCGGGCAGGTGGAGGTGGTGTTGTGTCTGTCGGGGTGGGGAAAAGTGGCTGCGGCTGCGACTGTGGCAGCGATGGTGGAGCGCTATGATATAACGCATCTGTTTTTTATCGGGCTGGCGGGCGCCTTGCAGCCGGAGATGAACGTTGGCGACCTCGTTGTGGCCAAGAGTTTTGCGCAGTATGATGTAAATCTGGCGTCATTGAAATTGGTGGGGAAGGTGCAGCCGCCATATTACAAGAAGTTTGAGTTCCGGCCTGACAGTCAGATGTATCTTGCTGTGCGCAAGGCGGCGCGGCTGTTCGCCTTCAAGAACAGGATGGGCAGGATAGCGGATATGCCGGGCGGCTATTATCCTGTGATATGGCGGGGGCAGATAGTTACCGGCGACCGGTTTATCGCGGCGAAGGAAGATAAGGCGGCAATAATGGAGCGCTTTCCTGATGCGCTGTGTGCCGAGATGGAAGGCGCGGCGATTGCGCAGGTGGCCTCCGAATACGGCCTGAAATTCGCCGTCCTGCGCATCATCTCTGACTGTGCTGACGAACAGGCCAGCAAAAATTTCAACCGCTTCCTGCTTCGGCAAACCGGCAGGATTTCTATGGCGATTACGAAATTGCTTATTGCTAATTTGGCATGAAAGTGAGAAGATGGGCAAAAGTAGCAGGCATAGCGCTGTTGAGCCTGATTACGGCGCTTGTTCTGGCAGTCGTTCTGGTACAGACCAGCCCTGTCCAGACGTGGCTTGTCCGGCTCGTTACGCACGAGTTGTCAGCCCGTCTTAATGCCGAGGTCAGTGTCGGACGGGTGTATATTTCGTTCTTTAATCGGGTAGCGTTGAAAGATGTTATGTTGAAGACGCCGCAGGCCGACACTCTGCTCTATGTCCATACCCTGAAAGCCTCTGTAAGTCGCCTGCGAATCCCCCGAAAATTTATCAGGCTTGACGATGTTACGCTGGAGCGCGTAGTCGGGAACCTGAATATCGACGACAATGGGGTCCCCAATTTCCGGTTTCTCATGGACACTGTGAGCGACACGATTCCCAGAAAGCCGCCGGAATGGAAAATCAGCTGTGAAAGTTTCCGCATTGTGCATGCCCGCATTGGATATTCGTGGTTCGACAGTCATATCCGCAAGCAGTGGGCTTTCGATGATATTAATCTGGCTATCAATAAGTTCCGTCTGCGGCCGGATACTGTGGCTTTCGTAATTGACAGGCTGAACTTCCGCAGCGACATCAACCCGTATCTCAGTAATTGCCATGCCGAAATAACCGCTACCCGTCAGGCGCTTACCCTTGCTGACATAAGTCTGGATACCGAAAATTCGCACATAGAGCATGCCGGCCTGACGCTGGGGCAAAGCCCTGTTGACAGCACATTTATGATTGAGGCTCACTTAGTTAACGCGGAGATAAGTTTGGAAGATGTAGCTGTGTTCGTTCCCGCAATAAAAGGCATGAACGAGAAGATAGGTATTTCCGGCCAATTTACGGGGAACCTCACCACGTTGAACGCCAACGATTTGACGCTCAATATCGGCGGCAGTACCAGCCTGCGGTGCGATTTAGCGCTCGAAGGGCTGTCCGACATTGAACACACATATATATATCTGAAATTAGACGAATTGAGTGCGAACTTCCGCGACCTCGCACATATCCGGCTGCCCGATTCGGCAAAGAACCGCTATCCGGATATTCCGGCGTTCCTTTTTGACGCGGGAACGCTGAGCTATCAGGGGGTCTTCAATGGCTTTATAGACGATTTTGTGGCTTATGGGAAACTGAAATCGAACTTCGGCCAGCTATCGACCGACCTGTCCTTTACCCCCATGAAGAATAAGAACATTGCCATAGAGGGGAAGTTGAAGACTGTTAATTTCAGGCTTGGCAAGTTCGTCCATTCCGGTCGGCTCGGAGTGCTCACCTTCAACGGCAGTATCAACGGGGTCTATAATACCGTCCGGGAAACGCTCGACGGAACCGTAAAGGGGATGGTTGACAGCATGATATATGCCGATTATAAATACAGGCGGCTGTCGCTTGACGGCGCCATTACCGGCAGGAAATTTGAGGGTAATCTACAGATTGATGACGCCAATTTGAAGGGCATTTTTGCGGGCGGCATCGACCTGCAAAGCGACAAGCCGGTCTCCGATTTTGAACTGTATATCAAAAAAGCCGACCTCGTGGCTCTGCATATCGACAGCATACATCGGCGGTCAGACTTGTCTTTCGGGCTTCACGCCAGCTTCTCCGGCAACACTGTTGACAACATTGACGGCAACATCCGCTTCACGGAAGGGCAGTACTGCAATGAGAACGATTCGCTGTACTTCGAGAGCATCCGTATCGCCACCTTTCATGATGGTGTGCGGCGCCTGCAGATGTATTCCGATTTTTTAGACTTCGACATGAGCGGTTCGTGGGAATTTGGCGCCATGGCTGAAAGCGTCCGCAATATCCTGCGCCATTACATTTCTGCCCTTGAATCGGACACGCCTCCCGCTATATCGGGAAAGACAGGCAAAAAACAGCCCCCTGTAGCCAGCGCCCCCCGCGCTGCACCTGATAACTTCAAAATACAGGCCTCAATAAAAGACTTGTCGCCGCTGACAAAAACATTTATCCCCAACTTGTCAATATCGCCTGCCGAACTGACCTGCCTCTTTGACGAGTTGAGCAACACGGTGGAGCTTTACACATATTTCCCCGTTGTATGCTATAAAGACGTGGAACTCACCGGCTATTCGTTTTCTGTTCATTCGGGCAGCAATCTGGAAATCAAGAACCGCGCCAAGCGCCTGCAGATTGGTGAAAGCGTAACGCTGTACAATTTTGCGGCGCTCGTTGAAGCCGGTAATAACCGCGCCAATACCAAGATTTCGTGGAACAATCAGCAAGAGATGACCTATAGCGGGCTTTTGGATATTGACATGCTGTTCACGGCGAACTTGCCTATGCGTCCGCAAATAGATATGCAGGTACATCCGTCGAAAATATATATTGCCGACACGCTGTGGCAGGTACATTCCGCCACAGTGCGGATTGGGGCCGACAGAACGCAGATTTCCCGCTTCACAGTCAGCCATGCACAGCAAAAGTTCATGATTGATGGCGCATTGGCCAAAGACAGTCTGGAAAAATTGAACATATCAGTCGAGAATTTCAATCTCAATAATATAAACGCACCAGAGGCCAGGACCAGGTTCTACGGGACCCTGAGTGGCGAGGTGAGCATCTCCGACTTCTACCGTAAAGTGGTGTTGCTGGCCAACCTGAATGTCAATAAATTTGGGGTTAACAGCCAGCAATTGGGCGACGTGGCGGTAGGCAGCCGGTGGAATCCGTATTCCGGCGCAATCACCGCCGATATGACCGTAACCGACAATGACCGGCAGTCGCTTGACGTGTGGGGCGATTATTATGTGCGCCGCGACAGCGTTGACTTTCTGGTAACGATGAACCGTTTCCCGCTCTCGACACTGGAGACGGTGCTGGGCAGCGTGTTCGACAGGGTGGACGGGCTGGGCAGCGGCAGCGTCCGTATTCACGGCAACACCGGGAAACTGCTCATGGACGGCGCCGCATTAGCCGAAAATGCCGCCCTGAAAATCGGATACCCCCAAACAACTTACCAATTCTCCGATTCTATCCGCTTCCAAAACGATTCATTAGTGTTCAGCGGGATAACTCTCTACGATAAGGACAGGAATACAGGCGTGTTTAACGGCGTAATCAGGCACGACAACTTCTCAAATATGGACTACGACCTGTCGTGCACCTTCCGGCGGATGCTGCTGTATGACACCACCCCATCCGATAATCAGCAATTTAACGGGAAAATATACGGCGGCGGAAACTTCCGGTTCACCGGGCACGGCCGCAACCTCTCGATGAGCGCCAACGCCCGGACACTGTCCGGCACCGGCATCAACATATCACTCGACTATGAAAAAGGCGCCGAAGTGAACAACTTCATCCATTTCGTCAACCATCAAAGGATGGACGACAATACGTCTTATGTGATGCTTCCGGCGCCGGATAATGGGGGAATAGACATGAACTTCAACGTGGAGGCCACCCCTGAAGCCCGTATCCAGCTCATCTATAATGCCTCTGTCGGGGACATAATTACGGCGCAGGGCAGCGGGAACGTTCAGGTACATATTGACCCGCGATTCGATATCTCCCTGTTCGGAACCTATAAAGTCGAAAAGGGGGACTATGAATTTACGCTGCAAAACGTTATCAGCAAGCGCTTTGACATTGAGCAGGGCAGCTCTATCACATGGAACGGCGACCCCACAAATGCCAATATCAATCTCACGGCGATGTATCGGCTGCGTACGTCCCTGAAAGAGCTGTTCGCAAGCGACCCCAGCGAGACCTATACACAGCGTATCCCGGTAGTATGCGCCATCTCACTTACCGACAACCTCAATAATCCCAAGATAGGATTCGACATACAGCTACCCACCGCTGACGACCGTATCCGCGACAACGTCCGCCAGTTCTTCAACACTACCGAAGATATGAACAAGCAGGTGCTGTCGCTGTTAGTGCTGAACAAATTCACTACGCCTGATTACCTGCGCGGCTCCTATGACGCCTCCAACGCGGCAAATATGGGCGTCACTGCCAGCGAAGTGCTCTCTAACCAGCTCAGCAACCTGCTGTCGGAAATCAGCAACTCCGTGGATGTGGGCGTAAACTATCGCCCCGGAAACCAGCTTACCGATGACGAAATAGAACTCGCCCTCAGCACACAACTGCTCAACGACCGCGTAACTATTGAGGGAAATATCGGCAACAACAGCCGTCAATATGCCACCTCCAACAGCAACAATACCAGCTCTATTGTTGGCGATTTCGACCTCAACGTGAAACTGACCAACAACGGCAAGCTGCAATTCAAGGCCTACAACCATTCCAACAACAACATCATCTACGAAACATCCCCCTATACGCAGGGAGTAGGCTTCTCGTTCCGCGAAGATTATGACACCCTCGATGAGCTGTGGAAAAAGTTTTCTGCCATATTCCGCAGCCGGAAGCGCCCCCGACATTCGGCACGGGAAGGCGAATGACAATAGATGGCAGAACTTTTGCGCTCTGCGGAAAAACGTTCCTTTTTTATTCTGATTCATGGTCATAAATAATGTTTTTTGGGCAGCAGGCTGAGGCCGGAGTGAAAATGTTCAAAAAAAATGTTCATGAATTATGGCGGAATGTGATTTTTTTCAGGCTTTTTTCTTGAGTCGTAAATAATTGATATACAGATAATTATATGTTATTTGTAGTAAAAATTACTATAAACGGAATAACTTATGTCAATATTTGCGTGAAAAAATTCCGGTTTCAATCGAACAAAAGCGTGAACAAAATGGTTTTATATATAAAAATGAAACCGACACATGTTAACAGAGCATTTAAAAACGGACATTAGACTCGCGATTAGGAAGCGGGTATGGGCAGTAGCGGGCGCGATACGGGCCCGTTTGATAGCGCGGATGCGGAAGCCGGATACTGTCTCCGGCGGATTGAGCTTTCGCCAGGTAAGGTCATATTCGGATGGCGGACCTGCTCCGTCGGCACGACGAGGCTGTAACAAAACGGCTGGGGTAGTATTTCGTCCCGGCGGGTTGTATCGCATCGGCCGGGATGTGGGCATAGCGATGTGCCTGCTGCTTTCTGTGGCCTGCCGCAAGCTCGTGGAGGAGCCCCCCTGTCCCTGGGAAGTGGACCCTCCGAACAAGGGGCAGGTGGAAATTCACGCCAACATATCGTTAATCATAGATATGAACTGGACAGGCGATGCACCCTACGAGAGTTTCGAGGTGCTGCAGGGGGCATACGACGTCCGCTACATCGTGGAAATCTATGACCTCGCCAAGAACGGCGTCGAGCAGGAACCTGCCAACCTGCTATTGCGCATTGAACGCTCAAGCCACGACATCATCACAAACGGGGTGTATCAGTTCAGCGATTCGATGCTGGTGCCTGCCGGCAAACTTATGGCCGTAGCATGGATGGACTTCGTAGATACAGGTACTGTGGCCGACCGCTATTATGATACCGACACTCTTACGCATATCAAAATAATACCGCAGACGCATGAATACGGGTACCGGCCGGATAAGGACGCTCTTACCGGACGCCTGTCTTTCGATATGAGCCCCTACGATACCCGCGTACATGTGCCTTACGACATCGTCATCCAGATGATACGCCCCTTTGCGGCTTACCAAATCATAGCCACCGATTACGACAAGTTCGCCCCCCCGCGTCGCGTGGCGCTGTTGCCCGGCCCGGCTGTCGCCATTGACGCATGGTATTCCCTCTTCTTCCCGCAGGGCTATCTGACATGGAAGGATGCCCCCGACGACCACGCTACAGGCATCGCTTACGAGTTCGCTGCCACCGCGCTGGACAATTCCGAAACGCTCATCGCCGCCGACCTCGTATTTGTGGGAACCGACACTTCCTATAACCTCAACATGCGGCTCACCACCGGCGAAACTACGCTGATTAACGTCGTCAGCGAGCTGAGGGTACCGCTCACACGAAACCACGTTACCATCATCCGCGACGAATACTTCACGCCCACCACACCCCCGCAGGACGACGGCGGGGTAGGCGTCAATGATAACTTCAACGGTGAAGACGTGATAAACGTAAAAGACGAAGAAGAAAATTCCCAAATACGGACAAAATGAAGCATCAACGATTCACGAAAAGAGTATAATTTTTGTTTAACTTAAATAAATATTTGACCTATGTACAAATTCTTGATTTTTACCGCGACGGCCGCCATTATGGCCGCGCTAAGTTCCTGCTCGCAGGAATATTCGGTGGGCGCTGCTCCCGAACCGTATATCGCCGACCCCGCATTGGTAACGTTACACACCTGCATCCAGTCGGAAGTCGCAACCCGCGCCTCGCATAACGGCGGGGCAGTTAACGTGGACACCGCGCAGTATAACCTGCGCTACATCCTGGAAGCATGGACAACTGGACTACCCCTCAGTTTGGCCGCCCGCTATTACAAAGTGATAACAGGCGATTTCGCCACCCGCAGCGTGGAGTTCAAGGTTGAGCTGCTTCCGGCTTCCTACATATTCGTATGTTGGGCAGACTTCGTTGCCGACACGGTTACGGCCGCCACCGCTCATGACGCCGACCTGTTCTATTCCACCAACAACGGCAAAACGGTTGACGAAATAAAGGCTAATCCGGCCTGCGACCCGGGCCTGCGGAATATCGTCATGCGCAATACCGACAATTACACTGTCAACTGTGACGCCCGCGACGCCTATTTTACCCGCCAGGCCATCCTGGCAAACGGCGATACCTACGAAACTATGGCCATGAAACGCCCGCTGGCAAAAGTACGTATAGTTTCGCTGTCCAAACCCTCCGAACTGCAGCCCGCCCTTGCATATATTAAGATGTGTTATTATTCCGGAATGCGGAACACATTTAATGCCTTAACCGGCGATGTTGACGGGGACATTTACAGTACTTTTGATACAAGCCTCCCCTTATACTCCACTGTATATACCGAAGATGTACAGTCTGTTACGGCCGGTGGAAAAACTTATCCGGATGCAAAGGTGCTGACATTCGACTACTTCTTCCCGCATCCGGACTATGATTTCCAGGCAGATATTTACGGCTATTCGGCTGATTCGGTGGAGATTGGCTATGTTGCGTATTTGCCCGCAATCCCGCTTGCCGCTAACAAACTTATCACCGTTGTCGGCAACTTCTTCTACAGCGGCACCACTGTTGCGGTCGAAATGACCGACCTTTTTGACAGCGACGGGGAAGTGGAATATGATAACGAGCCACGAATACTCGACTGACAGTTACAGAGCGATAACATTTTAGCAATAATAAGCTTATGTTCAGGATTATTTCCATAACCCTTGTCAGTAGCGCCCTTGTTGGCTGCTACTGTGAAGTCGGCGGCGACTGCTTCAATGGTGGCAATACGGTAACGGCCTCGCTGTGTATCCGCATTTCTGCGGATATGGCGGAACATTCTGCGCAGATGAGCGCCATAACAACGATTGACACCTCTCTTTACGACCTGCGCTATATCGCCGAAGTATGGACGCGCAGCGTCAGGCCGAAGTTAGTGGCTCGTGAATACCGCATCGCCAGCGGGATGTTCGCCTCCCGAAGCGTACTCTTCGAGATGAACCTGCCGAAAGGACGGTACGACATCATCCTGTGGGCCGATTTCGTCTATGACGGCGCTGACGAGCAGACCGCCCGCTATGCCGACCTGTATTATGGCACCAACAGCGGTAAAACAGCGGCAGAAATTGCCGCCGACCCCACCTGCGATTCCGGTCTGTATGGCATCATCCCCAAAACAGTACCGGATACCGACCCCCACAGCGCCGTCCGCGAGGCCTTTTACAGAAAATTCGCACTCGACGTACAGCGTAACATCCACCGCACTCTGATATTAGGCTGTTCCGGCGCACATCACGATATTTTTGTCAATAAATAGTTTCAATGATTGGATGAGCAGGGCAGGAGGTGATTGCATAACGATGCATGACTTCTGCCCTTGCTCATTCTTTTTCAGGTTGAGTGATTGAACGTTTTCGGAAAAAGCGTATCTTTGCATAACTTTATGCCAAACGATACGGGATGATAAGATTAGAGCAAATAAACAAGACCTATTATGCAGGGGCGCCGTTGCATGTGTTGAAGGGGATTGACCTGGAAATTGGACGCGGGGAGATGGTGGCTATTATGGGCGCTTCCGGCTCCGGCAAGTCCACCCTGCTCAACATTCTGGGACTGTTAGATAATTACGATACCGGAAAATACTATCTTAATGGAATGTTAATTTCGCGGCTGTCAGAACGTAAGGCCGCCGGCTTGCGCAACCGGATGATAGGGTTCATCTTTCAGTCGTTCAATCTGCTGGGCTTTAAGAACGCCCTCGAAAATGTGGCCCTGCCGCTCTATTATCAGGGGGTGCGGCGCCGTAAGCGCAATCAAATAGCGCTGGAATATCTCGACAGGCTGGGGCTGAAAGACTGGGCGCATCACATGCCCAACGAGCTGTCAGGAGGCCAGAAACAGCGCGTAGCTATCGCCCGTGCCCTGATTGCAAAGCCTAATGTAATACTTGCCGACGAGCCTACCGGCGCCTTAGACAGCAAGACGTCCGAAGAGGTGATGCACATTCTGCGGGAGGTCAACAACAACGGGATGACAATGGTTATCGTTACCCACGAACAAAGCGTGGCCGATGCCACCGATAAAATCATCCGCCTCAAAGATGGCCTGATTGATTATATCAGCCGTACAGGATATGTACAAATGTCGGATATTTTCGGAATAGACAGTAACACTTAAAAATACCAGTCAATACCGTATGAAGCAGAAAAATCTTGTATTTCTTACCGGCGCCGGCATGAGCGCCGAAAGCGGCATCAGCACGTTCCGTGATTCTGACGGGCTGTGGGAAAAATATGACGTGGAGCAGGTTGCCAGCATTGAGGGCTGGTACAGGGACCCCGCGCTTATCCAGCGGTTCTACAACGAGCGACGCGCACAGTTGGCCACAGTGGAGCCTAACGAGGGGCACAAACTGATAGCCGCGCTCGAAAGCGACTTCAACGTTACTGTGGTAACACAGAACGTTGACAATCTGCATGAGCGGGCCGGAACTTCCAAATTGATACATCTGCATGGCGAGCTGACCAAGGCCTGCAACGAGGCCAAAACCGACGTCATAGACATCGGCTACCGCCCCATACTGCCTGACGAGAAAGCTAAAGACGGCTCGCGACTGCGCCCGTTCATCGTCTGGTTCGGAGAAGCGGTGCCGGAAATCGAGGCGGCGGCCGCTGTAGTCAGCGAGGCCGATATTGTGGTCATCATCGGCACCTCAATGGCGGTATATCCTGCCGCTTCACTGCTCTTTTCGGCCAGACCGGATATTCCCGTTTATCTGATAGACCCCAAGGAGGTCAACGTGTCGCGGCGCGTACAGTGTATCCGCGAAAAGGCCAGTGTCGGAATGGCGCTACTGAAAGAGAAATTGCTTGACATATACAAAAACAAAACTACTTAACGATGTTCGATACGGAAGTATGGATTGAGATATTCAGCACGATACGGAAGAACAAGCTCCGTACGTTCCTTGCGGGATTCTCCATTTCGTGGGGAATTTTCATGTTTTGCATCCTTCTGGAGGCGGGCAACGGGTTCCGCAACGGGCTGAAAGACGGCTTCTCCAAGCAGGCGGTCAATACAATCCGGTATTTCGGGCGTCGCACATCCATCCCCTATATGGGGCTACCCGATAAGCGGCTGATTAAATTGGACGATACCGATGTGGCGGCTTCCGGCCAGCTCGACGCGGTGGGCGTGGTGTCGCCGGTGATTTTCAAATACCTGCCGGTGAACCGCCTGCTGAACAGCACGTATGCCACTGTGGTCGGCGTGATTCCCGACTATATGGAGATTGCCAAGGCCGACCTTCAACATGGCCGTTTTTTGAACGACATCGATATGAATGAGAAGCGCAAAGTGGCGGTGGTCAACGAGCGCCTGCGGGCGGTGCTTTTCCCGGACGAGGAACCGCTGGGGAAGCCCGTATCAATCGGCAAATTGAGCTTTACGGTCGTCGGAGTGGTCAAAGAGAACATGGCTTCCGGCGAGGAACGCATATTTATCCCCTACGACGTGGCACAACTCATCTACACGCGGGGCGGACGCGGATTAAGCACCATAGATTTCACGGTACAGGGCCTCGATACGGAAGAAAAGAACACCGAATTTGAACGCCTGCTGAACCGCCAGACCTCAGCGCTGCATTTCTATGCGCCCGACGATGACGTGGCAATCGGCATCAACAACCAGACACAGCAGTATCTGCAATTCTTAGGCATCTCTAATGCCGTAACACTGTTTATCTGGATTATCGGATTAGGCACTTTGCTGGCCGGAATCATCGGGATAGGCAATATCATGCTGATAATTGTGCGGGAACGCACCCGCGAAATAGGCATACGTAAAGCGCTGGGTGCCCGTCCGCTCAACATTTTGGGTAACATCCTGCTCGAATCGGTGTTCATAACTTTCGTGTCGGGTTATGCAGGCATGTTCGCCGGAATAACTGTGGGAGAGGTCATTACATGGCTGTTGGAGCGTTTCGGCATCGATGCCTTCATGTTTAAAAATCCGACCATCGACATCGACATGGCGCTGGGCGCCCTGGTAGTACTCATCATCGCCGGTCTGCTGGCCGGCTATTTCCCCGCCCGTAATGCCGTCAGGATTCCTCCGGTAGAGGCCATGCGGGCAAGCGATTAAGTCATGCGTACAGAACTCCTGCTTCCGGCAAAAGACCTTCAATGTGGCATTGCAGCGGTGAACCACGGTGCCGATGCCGTATATATTGGCGCCCCGCAGTACAGCGCCCGCCGTGCTGCCGGAAACAGCATTGCTGATATTGAATATTTGTGCAAATATGCGCACGTCTATAATGCGAAAGTGTATGCAGCAATTAATACTGTCCTTGACGACCGCGAGCTGGAGGCCGCCCGTCGGCTGAGCTTTCGTCTGTATGAGGCGGGCATTGATGCACTCATCATTCAGGATATGGGACTGCTGACCGCCGAGTTGCCGCCCGTACCCCTTCATGCCAGTACACAGACCGACAACAGGACTGCCGAAAAATGCCTCTTCCTGCAGGAAACAGGCTTCAGCCGTGCAGTGCTGGCACGGGAGCTGTCGGTGGACGACATTGCCGCGATTCATCGAGCCTGTAGTATCGAACTGGAAGTATTTGTACACGGCGCGGTGTGCGTGAGCTATAGCGGACAGTGCTATATCAGTCAATACGGATGCGGACGCAGTGCCAATCGCGGCGAATGTGCGCAGTATTGCCGCCTGCCATATACTCTCACCGACGGCTCCGGAAAAACGCTGCTGAAAAACAGGCACCTGCTGTCACTCAAAGATATGAACCGCGCCGACAGCATCCGCGAGCTGCTCAATGCAGGCGTTACATCCCTGAAAGTGGAAGGCCGCCTGAAAGATGTCGATTATGTGAAAAATATCGCCACATTCTACCGCCGCAAACTCGACGCCATTATGGAAGAGCACCCCGACATATTCCGAGCGTCATCGGGACGCTGCACGTTTTTCTTCACCCCCAATCCCGAACTGACATTCAATCGCGGCGCCACCGACTACTTCCTGCATGGCCGCCAGCGCAATATGGCCGGATTTGACGCCCCAAAATCCACCGGACAATTTGTTGGGAAAGTCAGCAGGGTAGGGGAGAACTTCATCGATATAGACAGTGAACATACGTTTAATAATGGCGACGGGTTCATTTTCCTCAACAAATGGGGCATAGCGTCAGGCTTCCGCATTAATCGGGCCGAAGGTACGCGCCTGTATCCTGCCTCCATGCCCGCAATTGCGCCGGGCATGCAACTGTGGCGCAATCATAATCAGGCTTTTACAAGAATGTTGCAGGCTGACAGCGCCGTACGGAAAATTGATGTTGACATCGAACTGTCAGAAACGGAACACGGCTTCCTGCTGACATTCTGCGATGCGGAGCAGTTGGCAGTCAGTCGCGAATTTGAGTGCGCGAAATCGCCTGCGCTCAAGGCCGCCTGTGCGCGTACCCTTATCGAAAAACAACTTGGGAAGTTGGGGAATACCCCGTTTGTGGCCCGCTACATACGGCTCAATCTGTCGCAGGTATGGTTCATTCCCGTCTCAGAACTCGCAATGTGGCGCCGCACACTCGTGGAACTGTTGTTGCAGCGTCGCGAAGACGCCCGCATTGTTGCCGCAGAAAACACCTGTCAACAGTTGCCCCGCATCAACCCGCCACATGCTTTTAAAGGACAGCATATTGCCGCCACCGCAAATGTCCACAACAGGCAGGCCGAGGCTTTCTACCGTGCAGCAGGGGCGACGTCGGTAGAGCCGTCATTTGAGCATCGCTTTACCAACATCCCTCTGATGACGTGCCGCTGGTGCCTGCGCTATGAACTCGAAAAATGCCCGAAAGCCAATGCCGGAGCTGAACTGTGGCAAGAACCGCTTAGCCTGCATTACAACGACAAAATATTCCGCCTGCAATTTGACTGCCAACACTGCGAAATGAAAGTGTTTGGAAAATCAAAACTGTGAGTTCCCAATTCCCGCATGAACTGTAGCATCATTGCCCGTACTGCCTGTTCCTCTACCCCTGCCACTGTCACTTCTTCGGGGTAACTGAAAAGACCTCAATTTTAGCCTCTGTAAGCAGGCGTGGATGGTTGTCCGGTAAATTGAGGTCGATTCCATCGCCACCGTATCACTACCACAACAATTCAAATCCTTAATGTCTCTGATTTCCTGCTTCTTAAGTTTGTCAAGCACTTCTTCCTGTTGTTTTGTAAAAGAAATATACATACTTTTGTACTTTAAAATAAAAGGAAAGCAAACGGGGCAGTGCGGCAGGCGAAGTGACTTGAATTTTTTCCAATCGTGTAAGAATTATTGTTAAATAAAGAAAATTAATTACATAGCGTATGAACAGCATTTCATTTCACTTGAAAGAGTATTTAGAACAGCAAGGCGCTGATTTGGTGGCGTTTGGAGACATTACAGAACTGCCGCCGGAGCAGCGCAACGGTTTGCCAATTGGCGTCAGCGTCGCCGTGAGATACCCTAAAGAGGTGATACGCGGCATTTCCGAGTTGCCAACGCAGGAGTATTATGACTGGTATAAACGTCTAAACATGCGCCTCGATGCAATAGTTACCGCCGGCGCCGAATGGCTGCAAACGCGAGGTTACAGAGCGCTTGCCCGCACTCGCGCCACAGTAGGTAAAAGTCAGACCGAGTTTGGTACAACGCTGCCTCACAAGACCGTTGCCACGCGCGCCGGTCTGGGATGGATAGGCAAATGCGTCCTGCTTGTTACTCCGCAATACGGCTCAATGGTCCGCCTGTCGAGCATCCTTACCGACGCACCATTAGAACTTGCCGTGCCAATAAACGTTTCCCGTTGCGGAGCCTGTACTGCCTGCGCTGATGCCTGCCCTGCGCGAGCCGTCAGCGGCGCTCTGTGGCATGTAGGCGTTCAGCGCGAAGCGCTCTACGACCCCGTTCGTTGCAGCGCCGCAGCACGACTTCGCGCCAAAAGCAGCTTCGGCATTGACCATACCGTCTGCGGCAAGTGCATAGAAATATGCCCCTACACAAGAAAATTCCTTGAAAGTTGAGGTTGATTTTTGATAAGATTTCTTTTTACAAGATTACAGAATTTACAGGTATTTTAGATGAAATATTTTCGTCGCCGTGCTGCATACATATCGAAAAAAACAGTACCTTTGCGTTTTATGTGCAGCCCTCAAGGGAGGGCAAAAACTGATAGATTATGAACAAACGAACATCACCACAATGGATTACGGAACTCGCTGAGGGCGAGATATTTGTCTTCGGCAGCAACCTCGCGGGGATGCACGGCGGAGGTGCGGCGCGTCTGGCGATGAAATGGGGCGCTGTGTGGGGTCAGGGCGTTGGCTTGCAGGGACAAACGTATGCCATACCGACGATGCAGGGTGGCGTAGAGACCATAAAGCCTTACGTTGACGAGTTTCTGACTTTCGCACGCGAACACCCCGAACTGACCTTCTTAGTTACCGAAATAGGCTGTGGATAGCCGGTTTTACTCCCGCCAAAATAGCGCCGCTCTTCCGCTCCGCTATCGACGAGGACATGGCAAATGTGCTGTTGCCGGAAAGTTTTTATGAGGCGTTAAAAGTATGAATACAACGAAATAGGAGATGGAAAACTTCGCGCCTTCTTTGTGAACTTCGTGTAAAAAACTTATTACTCGAAGAACCGCGAAGGATGCACGAAGAGCCACGAAGAAAGATATATTAATCGCCCGCAAGGGCATAAAAATAAAAGAATATGACAAATAAAGCAGCAATAAAACTCTTTGAATCGAAGCAGGTGCGCACTGCTTGGAACGACGATACCGAAGAATGGTATTTTTCGGTCGTTGATGTGGTAGGGATTTTG
>JAISSS010000124.1 GCA_031272965.1 Bacteroidales bacterium
CGGCAGTGGCAGTGCCGATTGTTCCGGGCGGGGCCGGCGTGGTAATAAAAGGCGCAAGGGCCGGCGACAAAGCAATAACCGTGGGAAAGGCTTTGGATAAGGCCGGAGATATGGGCAAAGTCGGGGAGAAGGCAGGGGATGTGGGCAAAGCAGTTCACGGTAATTCCAAAGTGAGCACCAAAGCACAGCATAATTATGATATAGTGAATACAGAAACAGGTGAAGTAGTTAAAACAGGTGTGAGCGGAGGTAAGGAAACAAAAACGGGCGAATCCTATCGTGGCAAATCTCAGGCAAATAAATGGAACAGAAATGAGAATACAGACAAATATAAGTCGGAAATTATCTACAGAGAACCTGCCGGAGAGGGAGCGCGAGATAGGGCGCTTAAATATGAAAAGCAAAGAGCAAAAGAGTTAGAAGGACAATTGGAAGAAGATAAACATAAAAGACCGTAAAAATATGAAATTGAGATATATCTATTTGTCAATGCGAGATTCTGGGTATGGGAACAGTGAGTATGAACTTGCCTTTAAAGACCACTGTCGCTTTATTAGTAATTATATGTCTATTCAAGTAAGAAAGTTAAAATTTGAAACCGACGGGACATACAATATGATTGGTATTAAATTAATATTAAATCCTGGTTTCTTGTGTAAAATCATACCGGAATATTCTTTAAATGTTCTTTTGACATCTTTTAATAAAGAATCATATAACCTGATGTGCGAAATAGAAAAATATGAATACTATTTATCTTTATTAGAAGAGGGATATCGTATTGCGGCGCAGTATAAAGACATACCATTGGATGACTTGTTACGGTTACACCAACAGTTTCGAGATGGTGACTACAAAAACGAATGGCAGCATAAACGAAAAGTCTGTAAAGAACTGGGGATTGATATTGTGTTAAACTGCTATTTTCGCTCGATAAATTTTCAATTGGAGATGGTAGTAAGTGACAGAAAAACGAAAAAAGAGGTTGTGAAAGGTATTGTACTTACAACTCCGCCGAATGAAGTATGTTTCGATTATAAATTCCGAGATATTATCATAGGGTCTGAATATCTTATTATTACTGATTTTTTTAATGAATGCAGGTTTAGATTTTTGATTTCGGATATTTTGCAGGGCATTTTCAAAGTTGAAGAATTTGGTTATGACATCAATAAGAAAGAATATGTGCGTATTGACAGGGAAAATGACAGTAAAGGATGGACATTACCAACATAAAGTTTAAATGGGAAAAGGATATGGTTTTGAGTATCACATTCAGGGTGGAAATTCTGTTTAAAGAATCATCTGCCTCCATTATCGCCTGTTTGGAGATAGGAGATACTTGGCATGTAATACAGCAATACCGGAAGAAAAAAGGTGTTTCAGATGATACAAAAAAACACTATCTTTGCGGCGAAATCGAAGAAAGATGCCTAACCTTTATATAATATCGGGGTGTAATGGAGCGGGGAAGACGACTGCGTCGCTCACCGTGCTGCCGGAGATGCTGCATTGTCGGGAATTTGTCAATGCTGACGAGATTGCGCGTGGTCTGTCGCCGCTTGACCCGGAAGGCGCCGCCATTGATGCGGGCCGTATTATGCTACAGATGATTGAGAAGCACATGAGTTCGGGGATTGACTTCGCCTTTGAAACGACCCTCTCGTCGAAGAGTTTTGTTAAGACAATATTAAAAGCGCGGGCTAACGGTTATCAAATTACTTTACTCTATTTTTGGCTTAGCTCGCCCGATTTGGCCGTCGCCAGAGTCCAGACACGGGTCTCCGAAGGCGGTCATAACGTTCCTAAGAACGTGATTATCAGGCGCTATTATGCGGGGCTGGAAAATCTTTTTCACCTCTATATACCCTTGTGCGACTATTGGATGATATTCGACAAGTCGAGATTGAATGCAGAATTAATTGCCGAAGGATATGGTTCAGGTGATGCAGATATAAAAAATAGTAGTATCTTTGCATCGTTAAAATTCAAATCTGAAGATGACAAAGACAAATAACACTGTTCGTAATAAAATTATCGAAGGGTTAGATTTAACTTGCCAGCGGCTTATTAAGTCCAAGCAAGAGCGCGACCTTCACTTGGTTGTATCGGATAACTCCGGTAAAGTAATCCATCTGCGCGCCAAGGACTTGGATTGGAAGTTGAACTAAGAGCTGCATACGGCAGAGAGTGTGAATTTCGGTTCTGCGGTTTTGATAGCCGGCGATTTTCAAACTTTCAACTTTTAAGTTCAAAAATTAAAGCACAGCTTAAATGCCTGTCCCACAGTGGACAGGCATGGCGGCTGTGGCGTAAGAATCGCAGTAATGACACCATCTGTAATGACACACCGGGTTTACTTTGTCTGTTTTTTGAAATGTCAGAACTGCCAGGGCGAGGCGACAAATGACCGCCTCAATGAAAAATTTAACGAAATGATGACATTTGAAGAAACGGGTCTGAAACCCGAACTGCTGAGCGCCATCGCAGAGATGGGCTTTGAGCAGCCGACTCCTATCCAGGAGAAAACAATTCCGCACCTGCTGAACAATCAGGGCGATTTAGTAGCCTTAGCGCAAACCGGGACCGGCAAGACCGCCGCATTCGGGTTGCCGGTACTGCACAACATCGTGCCCAATGGCGCCGTGCAGGCCTTAGTGATATGCCCCACGCGCGAGCTGTGCCTGCAAATTGGCCGCGACCTCGACGCATTCGCTGCCAAACTCAAGGGCGTCCGAAATGTGGCCGTCTATGGCGGTGCCGACATCCGCGGCCAACTCAGAGAGCTGGCTAACGGGGCACAAATTGTGGTCGGCACCCCCGGCCGCCTCAACGACCTGCTCCGCCGGAAGAAGTTAGACATCAGCAGCATCCGCTGGCTCGTCCTCGACGAAGCCGACGAGATGCTCTCAATGGGGTTCAAAGACGAGCTCGACGCCATCCTCACCGAGACGCCGGACAACAAGCAGACGCTGCTGTTCTCGGCCACGATGCCTTCCGAAATCCGCGAAATATCCGAGCGGTTCCTGCATCAGCCCGAAGAAATCACTGTCGGCAAGCGAAATTCCGGCGCCGACAACGTGCAACACCATTATTATATGGTACACGCCAAAGACAAGTATCTGACCCTGAAGCGCATCGCCGATAACTACCCCGACTGCTATGCTATTGTGTTCTGTCGCACCCGCATGGAAGCCAAGGAAGTGGCCGAGAAGTTCATGGCCGACGGCTACAATGCTGACGCCTTGCACGGCGACCTCTCGCAGGCCCAGCGCGATACGGTGATGAGCCACTTCCGCACCCGTCGCCTGCAGATGCTCGTGGCTACCGATGTGGCGGCGCGTGGCCTCGACGTGAACGACCTCACCCACGTCATCAATTACAGCTTGCCCGACGACCCCGAAGTGTATATCCACCGCAGTGGACGTACCGGCAGAGCCGGAAAAAGCGGCATTTCAGTGTCGATTATCCACCTGCGGGAAACCGGAAAAATCAAGCAGATTGAACGCCTCTCAAAAGTGCGCTTCGAGCGAAAGCAAGTGCCGGGCGGCGAGGAAATCTGCGAAAAACAGCTGTTCCATTTCATCAACCGCGTAGCCCAAGTCGAGGTCAATGACGAGCGCATAAACCCCTATCTGCTCGAAATACGCCACCGCTTTGAAGGACTGTCGGGCGAGGAAATCCTGAAAAAATTCGTCTCTATGGAGTTCAACCATTTTCTGGCATACTACAAAGATGCGCCCGACCTGAACGTCAGCGATAAAGCGCCGTCAGGAAAGGACAAGTCAGGCAAAAAAGGACGCCGCAATGACGATTATCAGGGTATCGATTTTGCACGGCTGTTCATCAATGCGGGCAAAAAACAGAACCTCAATCCGGCACGGCTACTCGGCCTGATTAACGACAACTTGCGCAAGAAGAATATCGAAATCGGTAAAATCGACATCCAGCGCAAGTTCTCTTTCTTTGAAATTGACAGCCGCTACGAGGCGGAGCTGATTGACGCCATGAAGCAGTGCCGCATTGACGGCGTTCCGCTGAAAGTTGACCGCGTAACCAGCCAGCTCGCCCCCGACAACGCTTTCTCCGACCGCAAGCCGGGCAAACGCGAGGCCTTCGACAGGAAGAAACGCAGCTTCGCAAAGACAGAGCGCAGTTTCTCCGACCGCAAAGAGCGCAAAAAGCGCAGGGAACATCACGACTGATTGGCGAACATAAATTTTCCGTTAAAATACTGTCGGTATTGTAAAAGTATTGTGAACGTATTGTGAAAAGGTTGTATCTTTGCGCGGAAATAGGCAATAATATTAACCTAAAGAACAGTACATGAAGATAATTAAAAATAAGACAAGCATGTCTTGCAGATTTTGTGGCGTGGGAGTGTTGCTGCCGTATATTGCGGTGCTTGTTGTGACATTTGCCTTTGCTGAATGTAAGAAAAGCGGGGAAGCCGGATTGCAGGATATTCTGGTAAAGCCGGAAACGCTTACCGTTGAGGTAGGTTCGTCGAGCAAGATTGTGGCCATTCCATATCCTTCCGTGGATGAAGCCGTGAGTTTTGAGTGGGTTTCATCCGCCCCTGCTGTGGCTACGGTCAGTTCTGCGGGGACGGTTGTCGGCAAAGTGCCCGGCACCGCCATTATTACGGTCTCTTCCGGCGCGGTATCTAAAGACATCCTCGTTACTGTTGTTAAGAAGGTGTTGAGGAGCATGTCTGTAACGCCGATAGCGCTTACGCTGGGGACAGGCGAGACTGCCACGCTGTCTGTAACCCTTAATCCGGTGGACGCTGAGACGTCGCTGTCGTGGTCGTCAGACGATGAAAGCGTAGCTAAAGTTTCGGCGGCCGGTGTGGTTACGGGCATAGCTGACGGCCTCACCAATATAGCGGTGTCGGCTGGCGCCATCGTCCAGAAAATACCGGTGATGGTGAACGCGCTGACCCCTGACGGCAATAACATAAAGGCCATCGGTTCGGGGCCTGCGCCACTCAGCGCCTTCGACATGAACCCTGTAACAGCGTACTCATCCGGTGGAGACTACCAGTGGGTAGGTCTGGATTTGGGGGTTAAGCACGTCATCAACAAGGTGGCGTACTATCCGCGGCAGAATGCGGCGGAGCTTATGCTGCTCGGCCTCTTTGAGGGCGCAAACAATGCTGACTTCAGCGATGCCATACCACTCTCTATAATTACCGATACTCCTGAAAACGGGAAGCTGTCGTCATCTCCGGTCAGTGTTACGCGGGGGGTCCGCTATGTTCGGTATGTGGGTCCCACAACCTACAATGGCGGCGGCGGCAAAACCCCGTCGAACTGTGCGGTGGCCGAACTCGCTTTCTTCGGCGCTCCGGGGGAGGGCGACGATTCGCAGTTCGTCCAAATCGCCGGAATCCCCAGCGTGGTGATACATGTAGAGAAAAATGCAGAGGTCAACTCGAAGGAAAACTACCTCAAAGGCATAGCCTCGTTCATCTACAACGATGGCAAGACCATATATTCCGACAGCGTAGAGATTCGCGGACGCGGGAATGCCAGCTGGACCATGACCCAGCCCAACAACCTGAAGAAGCCCTACCGTATAAAGCTCTATAACAGCGTAAAGCTGATGGGCAATCCCGCCAAAGGTAAAAGCTGGACGCTCATCAATAATTGGGGCGATAAAACCCTGATGCGAAATCTGCTGGCCTTTGACGTGAGCCGCCTCGTTGAAATGCCATATACCCCTGCCGGCCAGGCTGTAAACCTCTTTTATAACGGAGAATACAAGGGCTGTTATCAGCTGTGTGACCATATCGACATCCGCAAGGGCCGCGTTGATATTAAAGAGATGGATAAGAATGACATCTCCGGCGAGGCGCTCACCGGCGGATACCTCATTGAAATAGACGCCTATGCCAGCGGAGAGCCTGCCAATACGTGGATTACCACCTCAAGAAACACCCCGATAACCATAAAATCGCCCGACATAGTGTATGACGGGGTCTATGTGGCGGAACAGAAGCGCTATATCCGTGACTATTTTAACCAGCTCGAAGCGGCGCTTCACGGGGCTGACTATACCGACCCCACTGTTGGCTATCGCAAATATTTGGATACATATTCTTTCATTCGGCATTTCCTTGTCGGCGAACTGTGTGGTAATACCGACACTTATTGGAGTGTTTACATGTCGAAGGACCGCAACAGTAACCTCTTTGTTACCGGGCCGGTGTGGGATTTCGACCTGGCTTTTGATAATGACAGCCGTACTTATCCTATCAGCAATAAGACTGACTGGCTGTTCAGAAGCGGGGGCAGCAGTATTGCCGGCGACATGCGCAACTTTGTCAACAGGCTGCTCAGCGACCCCGCGTTTATGACGGAGATGCGTACGGCCTGGAAGCGTTATCGCGACAGTGGCGCCATCAGTGTGGGGGCCATGCATGCCTGTATTGACGCTCATGCTGCTAAAATGAACGAATCACAACGTCTCAATTTCCTGCGCTGGAAAATCATCTCCACGCCGGTACATCTGAACCCGCGTACCGAAGGAAGCTATAATGGCGAGGTGTCGCGTATTAAGACTTACATATCGGCCCGGATTCCGTGGATAGACCAGCAACTTGGCTATAAATAACTGTTATTCAATATAACTGCGATTTACGATAGACACTTAAACAATTATATATATGACCGCATTAACAAAAACAGATTTCAATTTTCGCGGACAAGTGTCCGTTTATCATGGCAAAGTGCGCGACGTTTATAACATTGACAATCGCTATTTAGTCATGGTAGTGAGTGACCGCATCTCTGCCTTCGATGTGATTTTGCCGGAGGGTATCCCTTATAAGGGGCAAGTACTCAATCAGATAGCGGCGAAGTTCTTAGATGCTACCGCCGACATAGTGCCGAATTGGAAGATAGCCGTTCCCGACCCCAATGTTACGGTGGGCTTCGTATGTGAGCCGTTTCGGATAGAGATGGTCATCCGCGGATACCTCACCGGCCATGCGTGGCGGGAATACAGGAGTGGCAAGCGGACGCTCTGCGGGGTGCCACTGCCTGACGGCATGAAAGAAAACCAGAAATTTGACGCCCCCATTATCACCCCCACTACAAAGGCTGACGAGGGGCATGACGAGGATATATCCCGCGACGACATCATCAACCGCGGCATCGTGTCGGCGGCCGACTATGCTGTTCTCGAAGACCGTACTCGACGCCTCTTTGAACGGGGCACACAAATGGCCGCCGAAAAAGGGCTGTTGCTTGTGGATACGAAATATGAGTTCGGTAAAAAAGAAGATAAAATTTACCTGATTGACGAAATCCATACGCCCGATTCATCGCGCTATTTCTATGCTGAGGGCTATGCCGACCGGATAGCGGCCGACCAGCCGCAACGCCAACTCTCAAAAGAGTTCGTCAGGCAGTGGCTCATTGAGAACGGCTTCCAGGGGCAGCAGGGCCAGCGGGTACCGCAGATGGACAAGGTTTTTGTGGATTCTGTAACTGACCGCTACATAGAGCTTTACGAGAGCATTACCGGCGACCGCTTCGTGAAATCAGACGCCACTGACATCGCCGCCCGCATAGAGAAGAACGTTTCATCGTTCCTCGAAATTCTGTGAGGGGTGTTGAAGCGTAGAGCTGTTTAACGCATCAATATAGCTGTTAAACGCTCTTCAGATATTTTTGGTAGAGTATCCGGTAAGTATGGCTGCGGGATGGGGTAGGGGAGTACTCGTGGGAGAATCCCTGTCCCATTGCTTGTTGAGCATGCTGGATGTCGGGGCAGATTCCGGCGACTACGGCGGCGAACATTGCCGCGCCGAGTGCGCAGGATTGTTCGGCGGCCGATACATTTACGGGCATTTCCAGTACGTCGGCTAATGTTTGCATTACGAAAGGCGATTTTTGAGCCACGCCTCCTACGGCGAGCACCTCGTGAATTTTTGTGCCGTGTTCGCGGAAGCGTTCTATGATTGCCCGTGCGCCGAAAGCGGTGGCTTCCACTAATGCGCGGAAGATGTGCGGGGCGGACGTTCCCAGGGTCAGGCCGGAAATGGAGCCGGTCAGAAGAGGATTGGCGTCGGGCGAGCGGCGTCCGTTCAGCCAGTCGGTGGCGAGCAGTGCGCTCTCTCCGGCGGGGATTTTTTCTGCTGCTGTCGTCAGTTCGGGGATGATGCGGTCGGCAATTGTGGTGCGCAGAGTTTCGTTGTCGAGCATTGACAGGGGGAACTCCAGCAGGCGCCGGAACCAGGCATAGACGTCGCCGAAAGCCGACTGGCCGGCCTCGAAGCCGTGCATTCCGGGAATTACCGAGCCGTCCACCTGGCCGCAGATGCCGGGGATAAGTATGTCGTTAGGCCCGTTGGTGGAGGCTACCATGATGTCGCATGTTGAGGTGCCGATGATGCTTACGAAAGCGCCTTCCGTGATTCCCGCACCTACTGCGCCGAAGTGGCAGTCTAACGCGCCGACACCGATGGCGACATTTGTGGTAAGTCCCAGCCGTTCAGCCCATTCCTGGCTCAGGAATCCTGCACGGGTGTCAGAAGTGAACGTATTTGTGTAGAGTCTGCTGCGGAAGCCTTTCAGGTGGACGCTGACGGTGGCCAGAAATTCCTCTGATGGCAATCCCCCCCACGACTGGTGCCACATCGCTTTATGTCCGGCGGCACAACGGCTGCGGACGATGTTCTCGGGCCGGGTATTTCCGGTGAGTACTGCCGACATCCAGTCGCAATGTTCTGTCCAGCTGTATGCCGCAGCGCGTATGGCGGCGTCGTTGTTGAGAACGTGTGCTGCTTTCGCCCACGCCCATTCCGGTGAATACGTTCCGCCTTCATACATGGTATAGTCGATTGGTCCCGCCTTGGACAGCCGGTTGATATGCATGGCCTCGTCAATGGCGGTGTGGTCTTTCCAGAGTATAAACATGGCATTGGGATTGTCGGCTAATTCGGGGGTCAATGCCAGCGGGGTGCCGGAGCGGTCAAGCAGGACGGGTGTACTGCCGGTGGTATCAAGCGAGAGACCGACCACTGCGTCGGCAGTTCCTGCGGGCGATTTTTGCAGCGCCTCTTTCACTGCGCCTTCAAGGGCTTCGAGGTAATCAAGCGGGTGCTGTCGATACCGGTTTTTTGTCGGCTCGCAGTATCTACCCTCTTTCCAGCGGCGGTAATATTGCACTGATGTCGCGATTTCGGTACCGGTTGTCGCATCCACAACCAGGGCACGGCATGAATCTGTGCCGAAATCCAATCCTATGACGTATTTATTCATGACTTTGCAGCATGTTGTTTTATTGATTTACAGTATTTTATATGGTGGTGGCCTGCAATCCTTCCTCGATGAAGCGGATTGCGATTTCATTGACGCTTGTTCCTGTGCGCTCGGCGATTCCGGCAAGCCGGAGGTACTCTTTTACAGGCAGCTGCAGATTCAGTACGCCGGAATAGCTTTTCTGCGGCTTGATGCTGTTGCGTTTGCAGAAGTCAAGATGGTAATCTATTGCCTTCCTGAAATCGTCTTCCAAATCGTAAAGCGTATCACCTTCGAAGGTTATACAAGTCTTTCTGTCAAGTCCTAAAACTTCACCAAAATAGCATTTGTCCATTTCGCTATACTCAATACTTCCCAGAAAGCCTTTATATTTTAATGTGTTCATTTGATACAATTATTATCTTTCAAAAACAGTAATATCCTTTTTAGTGCCACCTCTTTAATTACATTCTTTGGGTGTGGCTTGTGCAATTCGTACACCATATTATCAGGTTCATTGACAAATCGCACACGAGACCCGCTCGTTTTGCCCTTGTTGTCAATGGCAAATCCGAAATAGCCGAACAGCCTCACGAGCTCTTCCCAGGTAAAGTCTTTCGGCAGGGTCTTGAACCGCTCTATCAGTTTTTCCTGTTTGCTCGTTCGGTGCAAAAATAATCAAATACCGGATATACGGGACGGGTTTAATTGAAAATTAACGGAAAAATAATTTTCAATTTTAGGGGCAGCGATTTTGCTGTCGGGCTTTTTCGCAGATTTTGTCGAGCGTTTCAATCAGCTCTACGGAGAATTGGTGCGACATTGCGGGGCTTTCGATGAGGCCGCGGTCGAGGCAGTTCATCACTTCGGCGGCTTCATAGTTGAATCCGTTGCCGACTAATCCGGCGGGGAGGGGCGTTTCATGGTCATGCAGGTCAACGAAAAAGAGGCTGTCGGTACGGGAGAAGCGGCGCGGGATTTTCAGGTGCCCTTTGTGGCCATATACCCGTGCCTGCTCTTCGAGGCGGACTTGAAATGACGAGGCTAACATGCTTATTTGGCCGCCTTTATGGCGCAGCAACACGGCAGTTGTGCAGTCAGTTCCGGTAGGCGCCGGAATTGAAGCCACGTGGATGTCAACCGGCGGGCCGAACAGATATAGCGCTGTGAATACGGGATATATGCCTATGTCGGGGACGGAGCCGCCGCCGAGTTCGGGAGCATACACGCGGTTTTCGGGGTCGAAGGGCATGATGAAGCCGAAATCGCATTGCAGCATGACGGGCTCGCCGATTGTTCCCGCCTCAATTTGTCGCTTCAGCTCCAGCATGTTAGGCAGGAAGCGGGTACATAGCGCCTCCATAAGGAAGACGTTTTTTTCGCGGGCACAGGCGAGCATCCGGTGCACCTGTGCGCTGTTTGAGGCAAACGGCTTTTCGCAGAGAACGGCCTTTCCTGCATTGAGACAAAGTAACGTATGTTCATAATGTAGATTGTTGGTTGTGGCCACATAGACCACGTCTAACTCAGGGTCGGCAAGCATCTCGGCATACGAGCCGAAGGCTTTGTCGAAGCCAAATTCTGCGCGGAAACTTTCCGCACGTTCCGGCGAGCGCGACGCCACGGCATACCTCCGTGCATTAGGCAGCAGTTTCAGCCCCTCCGCGAGTCTGCGGGCGATGCGGCCGGGACCTAATATGCCCCAATTATAAACTCTTTTCGACATACTGACAATTATTTTTTGTGCAAAGGTAGAATTTAATTGCCAATTATGAATATGGAATAATTTTTGTGTGTATATTTGCGGCGAATTTCAGAATTACCTGTTCAGCAAACATTATTTCAGACTATGAGTAAGAAGATTTTTTTGATGCTTTTGATGCTTTTTGCAGCGGGCGGCATAGCCGTTGCCGACGAGATTACATTTAAGATGGAAGCCCCAAAGGTTGTAGCTATGGGACAGCAGTTTCGGTTGAAATTTATTGTTAATTCGTTGAGCAGTGGCGATTTAAAGCTGCCTGATTTAGGCAAGTTCCATATTTTGACACAATCGGAGAGCAGTAGCGTCAGCTCGTTCTTCGACGGCAAGGCTACGCAACAGCAGGCAGAATATACATATCTGTTCATCCTGCAAGCCAAAGAACTCGGGACATTCACTATCCAGCCTGCGACAATTACTGTGGACAAGAAAATTTATTCGTCGAATAGCCTGAGTATTCAGGTGGTGCCGGAGCAGCCCGGTCAGCAGGGCCAGGGTAGCCAGTCCCAGCAGAGCGGCGGGCTGACCAAAGATGACCTGTTTATCCGCATGAACGTCAGTAAGCGGACGGTGTATAAGGGCGAACAGCTGAGCGCGGCCATGAAGATTTTCTGGACGCCGCGTGTGCCGCTGGCAAGTTTCGATAATTATGTATTTCCCTCATTCACAGGATTTTGGACACAGGAAGTTAAAATAAATCCCAAGATTACGCCGTCCGAAGAGGTCGAAAATGGGGTGATTTATAATACAGCCATCCTGAAAAGAAGCATATTGATTCCGCAGCAAACGGGGCAGTTGACCATAGAACCCTTCTCCCTGACCTGTCTGTTGCGACAGCGGATGGGGATGTTTGACATCGGGACGACAACGTCCGCGCCAATAAGCACCGCTCCCGTTACCATTACCGTAAAGGAGCTTCCGCCTGCGCCCGAAGGGTTCACCGGTGGGGTCGGCGCACTGAACTTTTCGGCGTCCATAGACAAGCTCAATGTGAATACCAACGATGCTGTTACGCTGAGAATCACTATTTCGGGCAGTGGCAACCTGCAGCTGGTAGAAGCCCCGAAAATTGACTTTCCCAGCGACCTTAATCTGTTTGACCCCAAAGTTACCGACAACATACAGACGCGGGATGATGGCATCTCCGGCAGTAAGACATTTGAATATCTGTTCATTCCCCGTAATCCGGGCGACTTCATCATTCCGCCGGTGCGTTTTGCAAGCTTCAATCCCGCAACCGGCCAGTATTCCGTGCAGACCTCCGACGAGTTTAAGCTGCATGTGGAAAAGGGCGTCGGCGACAGCGAGACCACTGTTACCAGTATTGCCGCGAAAGAAGACATCCGTCTGGTGGGCAAAGACATCCGCTATATAATGCAGGGCCGTTACCGGCTGCGGCCATTGACGGCGGTTTTTTTTGGCAGTCCGACATATTGGGGGCTGTTTGCAGGAACAGTACTGTTGTTCGTTATTATTGTGCTGCTCTTGCGCGGATTGCGCCGACGCAACGCTGACGTGGCTATGACGCTTACCCGTAAAGCCAGCAAAATGGCGCGTAAACGGCTGAGAGACGCCTGTATTTTTATGAAACAGAACAAGGCGGAAGAATATCACGAGGCTGTTCTGAAAGCCTTCTGGGGCTACCTGAGCCATAAGTTGAACATTCCTGTATCGGAACTTAGCCGTGACATGGCGGCAGAACGGCTTGCCGACCGCAATGTTAAGCCGGAAGTTGTTGAAGAGTTTATTAAATTGCTGGATACCAGCGAATTTTACCGGTATTCTCCGGTGGGCAGCGGCGCAACCTTGGAATCGCTCTACGAGAATGCTGTTACCCTGATGGGGAAAATTGATAAACAGATAAGGTGATTTGGATAGAAACAGTTAGCTATGAACAAGATATATTTCACTTTAATTTTAAGCGGTTTTTCGTTTGTGTTAAGCGGTCAGGATTCTGTGCAGACGGTTCCTGCTGTTATTGATGCGGAGCCTGAATTGAGCGTTCTCAGTCCCGATTCGCTGTTGAGCAGAGGTAATCGGCATTATGCGGATGGTGACTACGAGCATGCGGCGGCCTGTTATGAGGCTGTGCTGGCGCAGGATGTCGGCTCGGCCGAAGTATATTATAATCTGGGCAATGCTTGTTACAAGCGGGCGCAATATACCCGTGCAATTATAAACTATGAGCGTGCGCGGATGCTGGCGCCCTGTGATGACGACATCTCCGCGAACCTCGAATTAGCCAATCAGCATATAGTCGATGCCATCAAGCCGATTCCGCGGCTGTTCATTTCGCGGTGGGCAGCTAATCTTGGGAACATGTTTACTGTCTGGCAGTGGGCTGTAGCCAGCTTGGTAGCGCTGGCGCTGGCGGCGTTTCTGGGGCTGCTGTTTCTGTTTGCCGGACGGCGGGCGTTGCGGAAAGTGTCGTTCTGGACAGGGGCGCTGTGCATCCTGACTGTTGCGATAACATGCAGCTTTGCGGTCAGGCAAAAACGCCTCATTACAGAACATAAGTTCGCTATAATTACCCGGCCAAACATCACTGTAAAGAGTACGCCCTCGGAAAGTGGCACCGACTTGTTCGTGATTCATGAGGGACTTAAAGTGGAGCTTAAAGAATCGCTCGGTGATTGGACACAAATCCGCCTCTCCGACGGGAATCAGGGCTGGTTGCCCGATACGAGCTTCGAGAAGCTGTAATTCATCGCTGTTATCGCATAAATTCATGTCAAAACTGCGCGTTTTTAATGCTTCGGCAGGGTCGGGAAAGACCTATCAGCTGACCAAGGAATATTTGCGGCTTATCCTTAATAATGCCCTTAATTACAGGAATATACTCGCGGTTACGTTCACCAACAAGTCAACTGCCGAGATGAAGTCTCGCATTATCAAAGACTTATATGAAATAAGCCATAACAGAGGCACAAAAATGCAGGACGAATTGGCGGCGGAGCTGCACCGTGCCCCTGAAGCCATCGCCGCCGACGCCCGCCACTGCCTGCAACTGATTCTGCATGACTATTCGCGCTTCTCAATCAGCACGATTGACAGCTTCTTCCAACGAATTATCAGGGCATTCAGCCGCGAAATAGGTATCAACTATTCCCTGCAAATTTTCCTCGACACCCAAATAGCTCTTGCCGACGCAATCAGTCGTCTGCTACTCTCGGCCGGACGTAACGATAAGAAGCAACTGTTCAAATGGTTACAGCAATTCGCCGAAGAAAAAATTAGAAGCGAAAAAGGATGGAATTTGCGGAAAGACATCCATAAATTGGGCAGTGAACTGTCAAAAGAAACCTTTCAGAAATTTAGCGACGAGCGGCGGGAAAAGCTGAAAGACCGGCAAACTATCGAACAATACCGGCAAAAATTGCAGGAAATTATTGCGGACTATGAGAAAGGGTTAGCGCAAATTGGAGAAAGAGGTGTCAAACTGCTTGATATGGTGGGGCTGAAGCCCGAAGATTTCAGCTATAATGGCGCCGGAACCGTAAGCGTATTTGAAAAACTGCTCAATCCGTCCGAGCTTAAACTCAGTGCGACGGAAATGAAGCCCGAATCTTTCGGAACCCGCTTTGAGGCCGCCATCAATGACCCGCAAAGTCTGCGCAAAAAAACAAATTCCTCGGCTGTTGCGGCCAAACTTGATGCGGCAGTTTCCGACATAGTGCTGCTGTTTACCGAAGCGTGGGATTTTTTCGACCGGAACTTCAGGAATTACTATACTGCACGCCTGATAATCAGCGATTTATACGCACTCGGAATACTGCTCGACCTGGAACAGGCCATACGGGATGTGGTGCGTGAAAATGATATGACGCTCATTTCGGAATCGGGGAGCCTGTTACGGCAGATTATTGAGGGGTCAGACACGCCTTTCATCTATGAAAAGACCGGAACCTACTATCGGCATTTCATGATTGATGAGTTTCAGGATACCTCGAAGCAGCAGTTCGACAACTTCCTGCCATTGCTGCGCGAATCGCTGGCTAATGGCGACACATCAATAGTGGTGGGCGATGTGAAACAGGCAATCTATCGCTGGCGTAATGGCGATTGGGAACTGCTTAAATCGGCCAGCGACAGTGCCGATATGCCGCGCAACGAATCAGACCTGAAGCAGCATTTTGAATTGGAACTTAACAATCTGCGGAAAAATTATCGCAGCGCCGGGAATATTATACGCTTTAATAATCTTATATTCAATGAATTACCGGCCATACTGCAACGGCAGTATAATGCTGAAACTCAATGCTGCTCAGACGCGCTTCGCTCTATTTACAACGAGGCCGCGCAGGATACAGGCCACCCAAGCGCTGACAGCGCCGGTTATATCCGGATGAAGTTCATTGAAATATCTCAAAAGAGCAGAGATGCAGACGATGAGCAGCCAGAGATGCAGGAAGTTATACTGGATGATTTAATTGAGCGGTTGAAGTTGTTGAAGGAATATGGTGTGGCTCAGCGGGATATTGCAGTACTCGTCCGCAAGCAAAAGGAGGCTAAGATTGTTGCCGCCCGCCTGCTGGCGAATGGTTTTGAGGTGCTTTCGAATGAATCGCTCTCCATCTCTGCGGCTTCCTCCGTCTCGTTTCTGCTCAATTTGCTGGAGCTGTTGCTTAATCCGCAGGATTTTACTCTTATAGCCACGATTAATAGCCAATATTACAATAATATACGGCCATTATTGCACAGTGGCGATATGAAATTTCCGGTGGATGATTCTGCTGTGTCGGCTGACGCCGGACATGCTTCGGCAGAGCGCTATGCCCCCGATACATCCATGCTGTTTGAAGATTGCCGCAGTGAATCCAATCCGTTATACCGCTTTCTGTCGGGGACGGCTTTCCGCCGTATTGCCTGCGAACGCAACCTCATGGAAGCCGTGTTTATGCTGTGTGCCATTTTCAGGCTCTTTGAGATAGAGCATGAGCATGCATATATACAGGCGTTCATTGACCAGACCGGCGCCTTTATGCACGACAATAATGCAGATATACGTTCATTTATTGACTGGTGGAAGGAACAGGGCGTCAAGAAAACTGTCCTCGCTTCGGACGATGCCAATGCGGTAAGAATCGTAACAATTCATAAATCAAAAGGGCTTGAATTTGAACATGTGTTCATTCCGTTCTGCAATTGGGCGCTGACATCCGACAGTATGCACCAGCCAATACTGTGGTGTGAGACCGGCACTTTGCACGAGCCGTTTAATATGCTGGATATTGCGCCGCTCAAGTGCAAAAGGGAAATGCTGTTCTCCCACTTTGCCGACCGTTACCGAACTGAGACGTTGAACAGCTATATTGATAATCTCAACCTGCTGTATGTGGCATTCACCCGTGCCAGATACAGCCTGCATATATGGGCGCCTTATCGCCTGCAGGACGGGCAAAGAGCGGCGAGTTCAAAGACTGTTGGAGACCTGCTGTATGCGGCCTCCGAAAGATTTGAACTCGACAGTGAGAACACTGTAGAAATCGGCGAATTGTGGCGCGAAAAGGCCGCTGTCAGTGATACGGACAGCCGGAAAACAACATCCGTTCAGATAGCCGACATAGGATATTCCAATTTTAAGGGCAATTTGCGCATGAAACGCAACTATGAGAACTTTTTTGGCGAGGGTACGGATGCGGCAGGCCGTCGAAACATCAACCGTGGACTGCTGTTACACAGGGTTCTGGCAAATCTGCATACCGCCGCCGACTTGCCAAAGGCTGTCCGCG
>JAISSS010000153.1 GCA_031272965.1 Bacteroidales bacterium
GCCAACGGCACCTCTCAGAACTACACCCCCGGCACGGAACTTGCCGACGGCATCCTCTACCGCCGCAAAGTAACCTCCGGCGCCAATGTGGGCTATACCAACACGGTGAAGGTATATACTCCGCCCAACGTACGGCAGGGTAGCGAGTTCTGGATGGCGTTCTCGCGAAATTACAATGCCACAGCGCCCCCTGTCTATCTGAGATTCACTTCCGACAGGAACGTTACCGTAACGCTTGAGTTCCTTGATAATGCGGCTGCCAACCAGACCATCAACGTAACGGCAGGGACAGTATATACCCATACATTGACCGCCGCACAAAGAACGGCGTCATACAACTATTACAGTTCGACCATTACGACGAACAAGTCCATTCATATCGTTGCCACCGACAGCGTTCAGGTTGCTGCCTGCAACTATGGCAACACCACACCCGACGCCACCACCATTTATCCGGCACAGGATTTGGGGCAGGAGTACTATGCTCTCGGCTACAGAACGGAAGGAGGCGGTTGGGCTCCCTATGCTTTTGATAACTTTCTGGTAATAGCCACGCAGGATAATACCAAAGTCTATCAAAACTCAATAGGGGGAACGCTTTTAGCCACGCTTAGCAAAGGGCAGGTTTACAATCATTACGCGGCCAACCTCATTGATTTGACCGGAATACACGTCGTTGCAGATAAGCCGGTAGCCTTCTTTACCGGCACATCGCTTATATATGTACCAATATCGACTTATGCCGGCGGCGGTGGCGACCAGTTGTTTCAACAGCTCTATTCGGTTGACAAATGGGGAACGCGCTTCTTTGTGCCGCGCAATTATGGCAACAAGGCCCGTATCCGTGTTTTGGCGTCTGAAAACGGCACCACATTGACCATCCCCGGCCTTAGCACTCCGCCGACAACTGCGGCGACGATGAAAGCAAGTACTGCACTGACAGGGCCAATAACTACCGAACCGGGGCAGGGCGTAACCTCCGGCGGACAGTCGTCGCTGTCTATCAATGCGGGGCAGTTTGTAGAAATCGACATGGGCAGCGCTGTTCCGGGGTGCTACATTCAATCTAACAAACCGGTAATGGTCGGGGCATACCTGCCCGGCATGAATTATGCTTATGTAGCCAATCAGGTCGATGCGTCAATGACTTACGTGTCGCCGATGGAGCAGTCGGTTCACAGCGTAACCGCATCGGCGTTCACCATCGGTGCCTCCGGCACAAAATACCACTGCCTGCTGATAGTTACGCCCACCGCCACCAAAGCATCCACGACAATATCGGTCAACGGTGGGGCTCCGGCGGCCATCAGCGCCACCTGGGTTGACAACGCCTCGGCGGGCATGTCGTTCTGCGTTTATACCATCAACACCACGAGCTACTACAAAATCACCAATAATGCGGGCATTGTGGTTTACGGTCAGGGCTTTGAAAACGGTGGTGGCTATTATTACGTTGTCGGCTCGGCAGCGCGTAACCTGAAAGCCACGCTGATGGTTAACAGCTTGTCGTATGAGGAAATGCAGGGGCGGGTTTACTACCGCTACAACGGTGTTGACCCGACCATCGCGTTCCGGTGCGACTATAGTGCAACACCGTCGTCCATCAGCTGGACGCTCGACGGCGTTGCTCAGCCCGCGCAGAACAATCAGGCTGCCTGGCAGACCACCCTGTCTGACGGCGACCATATCGTGGTCATGACCATAACCATCGGCGGGGTAACATTCGTGCAGTCGGCCTGGTTTAAGGTGCGGGATTTTATACCATAATATAAATGTGCAGAGACGCACGGCCGTGCGTCGGTACATACGGAAGAAAGATTTTTGTGCTAATAGAGGATTCTTTTCCACGAAGGGGCTTGCCATGAGGGCGGCCCCTTTTTTTTAGAGGCCATTTATACATCATGGCAATCAGGAAAATCTTATGAATCCATGCTAAGACAAGGGGGATTGCGGGTCAAGCCCGCAATGACGGGGTGGCAGGTGCAAAAAATCATGACAATCATAAAAATCAGGGTTCAGACAATCCTGATTCGTGGAAAGTGTGTATCTTTACATTTTCATTTTAGAATAACAGTAGAGATGATTGATACGAGAAGAAAATTCCTGAAGCAATCGGCCGCGCTGACGGCCGGAGCGATAGTGGCTCCCGCAATACTTACTGCCGGATGCTCGCCTAATGAGACAGTAAATGTGGGACTTATCGGCTGTCTGGGGCAGGGCTTTGCTGACCTTGAATCGTTCATGAAGAATCCGGACGTTAATGTTGTGGCATTGTGCGACGTGGACACGCGGGTGAGCGACCGCCGCCTCAGTGATGTGGAAAAGAAGACGGGCAAAAAGCCCCTTGTGTATGGCGACTATCGCAAGCTGCTCGAAAACAGAGACATCGATGCGGTGATAGTTGGCACCCCCGACCATTGGCATTGCCTGCAGATGGCACACGCCTGCGAGGCGGGCAAAAGCGTCTATGTGGAAAAGCCTGTGGGCAATTCTATTCAGGAATGTGATGTGATGGTGGCCGCCCAAAAGCGGTATCGCAGCGTGGTACAGGTGGGACAGTGGCAACGCAGTCAACCCCACTGGCTCGATGCCGTGCAGTATCTCCATGACGGCAACATCGGGCGTATCCGCGGCGTGAAGGCCTGGTCTAATGTGGGCTGGAAAAAGTCGATACCTATAGTGCCCGACACTGAGGCGCCTGAAGAAGTTGACTATGATATGTGGCTGGGGCCGGCCCCCAAACGCCCGTTCAATAAGAACCGCTTCCATGCCTCGTTCCGCTGGTATTGGGACTATGCGGGAGGCGTGATGTGCGACTGGGGCGTACACCTGCTCGACTTCGCCCTGTTCGGCATGAACCGGTATGTCCCCAATTCGGCCACCGCTGTCGGCGGAAAATATGCCTTCCCAAACGACGCCATGGAAACCCCCGACACTATGACCACCGTCTATGATTTCGGCGACTTCAACATCGTATGGGACCACACCATCGGAATTTATGGCGCCAACTACAGCAAACGCGGCCATGGGGTGGCTTTCATCGGCGAATATGGAACATTAGTGGTTGACCGCGGCGGCTGGGAAGTTATTCCCGAAGATAAAAGCACAGGGAAAAAAGAAGGATATACAGGCGTGGAACTGAAATCCGCCACCGGCAATGGCCTCGACAACCATACGCGGAACTTCCTCGACGCCATCAAAAAGGGCGCCAAACTGAACTGCGACATCGAAATCGGCGCCCATATTGCCCGGTTCTCACACCTCGGCAATATTGCCTACCGCCTCGGCCGCAAAATAGTGTGGGACGCCGACACGCATACTTTCGTGAACGACCCCGCCGCCAACGAGTTCATCAATGCCCGTTACCGTCTCCCGTGGACGCTGCCAAAAGTGTAGATAACAGAACGTTGCGCCCGAATGTGCTGTACAGCACATTCGGGCGCATTTCATGCCCGATTTTTAGAGTAGTGGGGGTTATTTCAGGTATTCGTGGGCGTTGATGGCGGCGATTTTTCCCGACTGGATGGCGTGTACCACGAGGCTGGCGCCGCGCTCTACGTCGCCGGCGGCGAACACTTTGGCAATTGAAGTGGCCTTTTGTTCATTCACGCGTACATTTCCCCGCTGGTCGTATTCTACGCCGAGGGCGTCGAGCAGGCCTGTATGTACGGGCTGTGTGAAGCCCATGCAGAGCAACACCAAGTTGGCGGGAATTATCTGTTCGGAACCTGCTTTTTCTTCCATGACATAGCGGCCCGATTCGTCTTGTGTCCATTCCACTTCTACGATTTCGGCCTGCTTTACCGTGCCATTATCGCCGATGAGCCGCTTTGTTGACAGCGCCCATCTCCGTTGGCAACCCTCGTTATGCGAGCTTGACGTCCGCAGGATGTTCGGCCAGTATGGCCAGGGGTTGTTAGCGGGGCGTTCTGTCGGGGGCTTGGGCAGGATTTCTATTTGCGTAACCGAGGCGGCTTTCTGGCGCACGGAGGTGCCCACGCAGTCGGAGCCGGTGTCGCCGCCGCCGATGACTAATACGTGTTTTCCGGTGGCTAAGATGCGCTCGCTGTCGGCGATTTTGGCGCCCGCCACTACGCGATTCTGCTGCTGCAGGAACTCTAAGGCGAAGTGGACGCCTTTCAGGTCGCGGCCTTCTACCGGCAAGTTGCGGGGCGTTTCGGCACCCATCGCCAATACTATGGCGTCAAAGTCGTTCAGCAAGGCTTCCGCAGTCAGGTCTTTGCCCACAGTGAGGCCGGTTTTGAACTCGATGCCTTCGGCGCGGAAAATATCTAACCGCCGTTCAATAATCCCCTTGTTCAGTTTGAAGTCGGGGATTCCGAAGCGCAGCAGGCCGCCGAGCGATTCGTTCTTCTCGAACACGGTAACGGAGTGGCCGAGCCTGTTAAGCACGTCGGCTGCCGACAGTCCGGCGGGGCCGGAGCCGATAACGGCCACCTTTTTGCCGGTACGCTTTTGGGGCGGGTTAGGGGTTATATAGCCGTTGGCAAAGGCATGTTCCACTACTGCGGCCTCGTTCTCGCGGATAGTAACGGCCTCGTTATGTATTCCGAGTACGCACGATTTCTCGCAGAGCGCCGGGCAGATGCGTCCGGTGATTTCGGGGAAGCTGTTGGTAGAGTGGAGTATTTCATACGCCTCGCGGTCATATTTGCGGTAGAGGGCATCCTGCCATTCGGGGATTTTGCTGCCCACCGGACAGCCCCAATGACAGAAAGGCACTCCGCAGTCCATACAGCGTGAGGCCTGCAGGCGGCGGTCGTATTCGTCGAGTGTCTGTTCGACCTCGCCATAATCATATATTCTTTCGTTTAAGGGACGGTAGCCGCTCTCTTTCCGCGGCACTGTCATAAAACCTTTTGGGTCTCCCATATTTTTATTTTTTTATTTCTGGTTATTCGTGCCGGGTCGGGGCTTCTTCGGCCTGGCGGAGTTTCTGTTCTATTTCGCGGAGTTTTATTTCTGCCAGCACTTTTTTGTACTCGAAAGGAATGACCTTGACGAACTTCGGCAGGCATGCTTCCCAGTTGGTGAGGATGTCTTCGGCCAGCGAGCTTTGGGTATATAGCAGATGGTTGCTAATCATTTCCTGCAGTTCGGCGATGTCGGCGCGGTCTTCCACCGGCGCGAGCTCTACTAATCCCTTATTGCAGTAATAGTCGAAGTCGCCATTTGCGTCGAAGACGTAAGCAATTCCGCCGCTCATTCCGCCGGCGAAGTTTCGGCCGGTGCGGCCGAGCACTGTTACCCGTCCGCCGGTCATGTATTCGCAGCAGTGGTCTCCGGTGCCTTCCACGACGGCTTTGGCGCCGGAATTGCGGACGCAGAAGCGTTCTCCGGCGACGCCGCGGATGTAGGCCTCGCCGCCGGTAGCGCCATAGAAGGTGGTGTTGCCGATGATGATGTTCTCTTCGGGCACGAAGGTGGAACCGATTGGCGGAACGACGATGATTTTGCCGCCCGACAGTCCTTTGCCGATGTAGTCGTTGGAATCGCCTTCGAGGCGAAAGGTTATACCTTTCACTAAGAAGGCGCCGAAACTCTGTCCGGCGGTGCCGTGGAAGGTGCAGTTTATAGTATCGGGGGGCAGAGCCTCTTCACCATAGCGGCGGGATATTTCGCCGGAGAGCATGGCGCCGATGGTGCGGTCGGTGTTGATTATCGGGCTCGAAATCCACACTTTTTCCTTGCCGCGGATGGCTTTGGCGGCCTGGTCTATGAGCTTGTAATCCAGATGGTCGGCCACTTTTTTGAGGGTGGCGTCAGTGTTGTGGATGTCATAGATGGCAGCTTCTGCGGGCTTGTACAGGATTGCTGACAGGTCGATATTGTTCATCTTCCACGACTTGACGGTGTCGTCTATTTCGAGCAGGTCGGTACGTCCCACGAGCTCGTCGAAGCGGGCGACGCCCATTTCGGCCATTATCTCGCGGATTTCTTCGGCGATGAAGGTGAAGAAGTTCACTAAATATTCGGCCTTACCGAGGAAGCGTTTGCGGAGGGCTTCCTGCTGGGTGGCGATACCGGCGGGGCAGGTGTTGAGGTGGCACTTGCGCATCATCACGCAGCCCATAACGATGAGGGCGGACGTGGCAAAGCCGAACTCTTCGCCGCCGAGGCAGGCAAGGGTAACGACGTCGCGGCCGTTCTTTATCTGGCCGTCCACCTGCAGTTTCACGCGGCCGCGCAGGTTGTTCATCACCAGCGTCTGTTGGGTTTCGGCGATTCCCATTTCCACCGGCAGGCCGGCATGTTTTATGGAGCTGGCGGGGCTTGCGCCGGTGCCGCCCTCACCGCCGGAGATGGTGATGAGGTCGGCATGTGCTTTGGCGACGCCTGCGGCGACGGTTCCTACGCCCACTTCAGCCACCAGCTTTACCGACACCTTGGCGCGGGGATTCACCACTTTGAGGTCGTAAATCAGCTGCGCGAGGTCCTCTATGGAGTAGATGTCGTGATGGGGGGGGGGAGAAATCAGGGTTATTCCGGGCGTCGAGTTGCGGGTGCGGGCGATGATTTCGTTGACCTTGAAGCCGGGGAGCTGGCCGCCTTCACCTGGCTTCGCACCTTGACATATCTTGATTTGCAGCTCGTGCGCGTTGGTAAGGTAGTTGTTGGTAACGCCGAAGCGCCCGGAGGCCACCTGCTTAATGGCGCTTTGCTTGTCGGTGCCGAAGCGGGCGGGGTCTTCGCCCCCCTCGCCGGTGTTGCTGCGTCCGCCGATGGTGTTCATGGCGATAGCCATCGTCTCGTGGGCTTCCTTACTGATGGACCCGTATGACATGGCGCCGGTAACAAAACGCTTCATGATTTCGGATGCCGGTTCGACCTCCGACAGTGGAATAGGGTTCTTTTTATATTTGAAGCAGCCCCGAATGAACGCGGGGGCAGCGTTGTCTTTCTGGACTATTTTGCTATATTCCTTATATTTATTGTAGTCGCCGGTGCGGGTCGCCCATTGCAGCAGGCCGATAGTTTCGGGGTTCCATGCGTGGGGCTCGCCATACTTGCGCCAGGCATACTGACCGGAGCTCTCGAAGCGGAAGAACGCGGGGGCCGCCGCAGCGTATGCCGCCTGGTGCATAAGGCTCGATTCTTTGGCTATCTCGGCAAGCCCTATACCGCTCAGCCGCGAGGCCGTGCCGACGAAGTACTTGTCTATTAATGCCCTGTCGATACCGATAGCCTCATACATCTGGGCGCCGTGATACGAGCGCAGAGTGGAGATGCCCATCTTCGACATGATTTTCAGCAGCCCCTTGTCGATGGCTTTCAGATAGTTACTTTTGGCCTCGTCATAGCTGATGTCAATTTTGCCTTCCCTGCACATGTAGTCGATAGCGGCAAACACCATATAGGGATTGATGACACTGGCGCCATAGCTTAACAAAAGTGCAAAATGATTGACCTCGCGCGGCTCGGCGCTCTCCACGATGATGCCTATTTGCATCCGCTTCTGTTTGCCGATAAGGTGGTGATGTACAGCAGCAACGGCTAACAGCGACGGGATGGGGGCATGAGTGGCGTCCACCCCGCGGTCTGACAGGATGATGAAGTTCTTATGCTCGTCCACCGCTTTCTCGGCCATGGCAAGCATCTGGTCAAAGGCCTTTTTGAACCCCTGTTCACCGTCATTGACGGCGAACAGCATCGGGATAGTAAGATGCGAGAACATCTCGTCTTTCAGGTCTTTTATTTTGCCGAGGTCGGTGTTGGTAATCAGCGGGCTTGACACCTTTATCAGGCGGCAGTGGTCGGGACTCTCCTGCAGCATATTCGTATGTACCGAGCCGATATAGTTGGTCAGCGACATCACTAATCCTTCGCGGATGGGGTCGATGGCCGGATTGGTAACCTGTGCGAACACTTGCTTGAAATACTGGAAAAGCCGTTGCGGTTTTTGCGAGAACACGGCCAATTGGGTGTCGTTGCCCATTGAGCTGGTCATCTCGGCCGCGGTGGTGGCCATCCCCTTGATGAGCATGTACATGTCTTCGCGGGAATAGGTGAACACTTTTGAGAGCGTCTCGAAGTTATCGATGGACGGCGAGACGTCCTTGCGCACGGAGATGTCGCTCATTTTCAGGCGGTTATTTTTCAGCCATGCGTCGTATGGGTTTCGTTTGCTCAGTTGGGCTTTCACCTCATGGTCGGGGATGATGATGCCTAATTTTGTGTCGATGAGCATGATTTTCCCCGGCCGCAGGCGGCCTTTTTCCTTCACCTCGGCGGGGTCGAACTGCTCCACGCCGACTTCCGAGCCCATCACAATCATGTTGTTCTTTGTGATGACATAGCGGGAGGGGCGCAGGCCGTTGCGGTCGAGGGTGCCACCGATGTAGCGGCCGTCCGAGAACACCATGGAGGCGGGGCCATCCCACGGTTCCATGATGGTGGAGTGGTATTCGTAGAACGCCTTGAGGCTGTCGGGAATGGGGTTCTTCTCGTTGAACGATTCGGGAATCATCATGCACAGAGAGTGGTGCAGCGAGCGGCCGGTCATGTGCAGAAATTCGAGCACGTTGTCGAAGGACGCCGAATCGGACTTCCCCTCTTCGATGACGGGGAATATTTTTTTCAGGTCCTCGCCCAGCAGGTCCGACTGGAGCAGGGCTTCGCGGGCCTGCATCCATTTGCGGTTGCCTTTAACGGTATTAATCTCACCGTTATGGGCGATAAAGCGGAATGGCTGGGCTAAATCCCACGTGGGGAACGTGTTGGTACTGAAACGGGAATGAACTAGCGCCATCGCCGACTTGAACTTCTCGTGCTGGATGTCTGTGTAATATTCTTTCAGCTGTGCCGGGGTCAACATCCCTTTATAGACGATGACCTTTGAGGAGAAGCTGGGTTGATAGAACGCCTCTTTGTGTGTTATTGAGGAGTTCACGACGGCATGTTCGGCTAATTTTCGGACGATATACAGTTTGCGTTCGAGGGGTTCCTGTTCGAGGTCGCCTTTTACGAACACCTGTTTTATTGCGGGTTCGGTACGTTTGGCGATGTCGCCCGGAGCGTTCCCTTCTACGGGGACGTCGCGTATGGCAATCAGTTGCAGCCCCTCCTCCGCGATGATGCGGGTGAGGATGTCGAGGCAGGACTTGGCGGCCGCCTCATCTTTGGGAAGAAACACCAATCCTGTGCCATATTTTCCCGAATCGGGCAGGTCAATGCCCAAAACATCTTTAAAATATTCGTGCGGAATTTGCATCAGGATGCCTGCCCCGTCGCCGGTCTTGTTGTCGGCGCTGGTGGCCCCGCGATGGTCCATGTTGGCAAGGACGCTCAGCCCCCGCAACACGATGTCGTGAGAGGCCTCGCCTTTTATGTGTGCCACGAACCCGATACCGCAGTTGTCGCGCTCATTGGCAGGGTCATATAACCCCTGCGCACACGGAAACCCTCCGCATATTCTCTCTGTTGTCAAAGATTCATTCATCTTAGCCTGTTCTTTTATATAAAATATACTATCAATCAAATTTATAATCAATAACCGCCGTCTCTTTACAATTCCGTCTCTTTACAATTTAGAAGTAAACAGCCCGATTTTGGTTACGAAATGGAAGCAAAAGTACTCATAAATTTAAAACCATGCCCTTTTTTCGCGCTAAAAAAAAGCAAAAATCAGAATTTGTTAGCATAACGATTTTCCCGATGCGCTGCAAAGATAATGCAATCCCCTGAAACAAACATAAATACGTTTTTATGTTACGTCGTTTTATTTGGGCTGAATTGTGCCCGCATAATATTAGGTTAACATTATGCAAAACAGCGTTCAATTGACTTCTCCTGATTACTTTCCGGTTCTGTTGTATTGTTTTGTGATATTTTTCAGGAACTCGGCATGTCGTTTTTTCAGTTGCGACCAGGCGAAGCGCCATTCCCAATTGCCGGAAGGGGTTCCGGGGGTGTTCATGCGGCTGCGTCCGTCAAGGTGCAGAACGTCCTGCATCGGGGCGATAGCGGTCGCGGCTACCGACATCCATGCGGCTTCCATGATTTTTCTGTGCAACCTGTGGCGTCCGAAATACCATTTTAATGTTTGTCGCACATTTTTATTGCACGATTTTAGCCATCCTGCGAGGGTGTCGTTGTCGTGAGTGCCGGTATAGACGATGAAATTTGTGGAGAAGTTATGTGGCAGGAACGGGTTTTTTTCGTCGCTGTCGAAGGCGAATTGCAGCACTTTCATGCCCGGCAGCCGGAAGCGGTCGCGCAGGTGTTCCACTTCCGGGGTAATGATGCCGAGGTCTTCGGCAATCAGCGGCATTTGAGGCAGTTGCGATTGCAGCCGCTCCAGTACGGCATGCCCATGTGCGGGCATCCATTCCCCGTTAATCGCGGTAGGCTCGGTGTAGGCAACTGCCCAAAACGATTCCAACCCGCGGAAGTGGTCTATGCGGAGGCGGTCGAACAGCCGCAGGTTAAAATGAAGCCGTGCCAGCCACCAGTCATACTGCCGCTCCGCCAGCCGTTCCCATTTATAGACCGGACAGCCCCACAGCTGCCCGTCATCGCTGAAGGCATCCGGCGGAACGCCCCCAACCTTGGTCATCCGACCATCCGGGGATAGCATGAAAATGTCGCGGTTTGTCCACACATCGGCGCTGTCGCCGGCAACGTATAAGGGCATATCGCCGATGATGCGGACGTTGCGCTCATTGGCATAACGTTTTAATTTGAACCATTGTTTAAAAAATATGTACTGAACAAACTTCTGAAATTCAATCTCTTCTGCATATTTCTCGCGCAGCATCTCAGTGTTCAGGCGGTCGCGGACGTCCGCTTCCCAGTCGCACCAGCAGTTGGCAGGGGCTTCCTGTTTCAGCGCCATATACAGGCAATAGTCAATCAGCCACCATCCTTCCTCGTCCATGAAAACGCGGTAGTCGGCAGGCAGCGCCGCGGTACTGAATGATGCGAAAGCCCTGCGTAACAGGCTGTCTTTCAATACACTTACCCGCTCAAAGTCAACTCTGAACGCGGGAAGTTTTGGCATCTCCGGCAGAACTGTTCGTGGCAATAGGCCTTCCTCAACGAGGCTGGCAATATCGATGAGCAGCATGTTGCCCGCGAAAGCAGAGAAGGCTTTGTAGGGCGAATTGCCGAATCCGGTAGGGCCTAACGGCAATATCTGCCAGAACTGTTGCCCCGTGTCGTGGAGAAAGTCTGCAAAGCGGAAGGCCTCACGCCCCATCGAACCGATGCCGCAGTCCCCGGGCAGAGAACTTATGTGTAACAACAGACCGCTGTTTCGTTCCATATTTTTCTATGTGTAAAGTTTGTTCAGCGCTTCAACAGTGTGCTATTCCGACCATATAAACCGGTAGTTAAACCGGCGGTTAGGGGCGGTGTCGCCATTGATACACAGCGAAATGGGGTCGGTAAGGTCGGCCGGATTGTCGCTCCATTTGAAGTCAACAGTGAACGCGGGGGCGGTAAGTCCTGCAATCTTGCGGGGTATTGCCACTTCGAGGCGGTTGTCGCGGTAGCGGTATTGCGCTATGCCGACTTCTTTCCACTTTTTGCCGCTGTATTTCATTATTGTGGTTCGGCGCTCGTCAATCACGCGGCGATTTATGAGCAGGTCGTAGCCATACCAGCCGGTTGAGGAGTCGTTGTCGGCGTCGATGAGTAGCAGCATCCAGTTCGGGTCGGTGTGAGGCGTCAGCAGATTGTCTGTTTCCACGTAGAAGCAGATGTTGGTGGCATCGACGGCGACTTTTGCTGTGAGTATGTCGTTACGGCCGGAGGTATTTACGTAGTGTAACCCCCCATATCCGTTGTAGTCGCGGTGTGCCACATCGCCCTTCGTGTCGCGGAACTCTGCCTTAACTGCCGTCCAGTCGTCAAAGTTGCCATCGACAGTGATATTTGAGAGGCCCGTATGTTCCGGCACGGGGCGGACGCCCTTGTACCGGCGGATGTTCTGGGCCATCTGCATATAATAGTTGTCGGTATATCCGCCTTTCATGGGCTGAATTGTGCGGTTAAATTCGGCATTATACTGGTCAACAAAGTAGAAAGGGTTGGGGCGTTTGAGAAATTCTGTGGGGCCGGGCAGGTTGCCGCCGGGGTCTTTGCCGGAGGTGTATTTTCCGGCGGTCCATTCGTTCCAGTCGTTGATATACAGAAATTCAGGGGCGGCCTGTAATGCCTCGTCCCAGCGTTCCTGGAAATAGATGCCATATTGGGTGGGGTTGTCTGCTTCTTTTCCGAGTAAGGGAACGTATGTTCGTTCAGGCATGTCATGTTCGTCGAGTTCCGGCTCGCCGCTTTTGCGGGACCACGACTTCCCCACCACACTTATTGGGTGCTGTGCGGGCGTAACGGCGGCCTCTTCTCTGCGCCCGTTGTGGGTGGAGAGAAGCTCTTCCGGCGTCAGCTTCTGTACCCGCTTGTCGTCAAGGTCATATCCGAAACTCCAGTTGTCTTCGGTGCCTACAAACCGGCTGTCTGCCCATTCGTAGTATCCCCACCACATTGTCCGCAGAGTGAAGAACTCTTTCACTTCGGTGGTGTAGTCTTTATAGGCTTCCTCTGTGTAGTCGGGGTTCGCGAAGTGCGGGTTTCGCGGATTTATGCGGGCGTCAGCGTCGTAGTTGGGGTTGGGATTGCGGACGCCGCCGCCATTAGCATCGAAGGTCGGCTTACCGTTATATAACAGTAGCGGCTTGCCGTCCCAATAGAACCAGAGAGGGCGGTATTTGTTCAGCTTGTAGATTTTCTCATACAGGTCCTGTACCACCGTGATTACGGGGCCGTTGAACGCCCAGAAGCAGAACTTTGGCACTTTATTGCCCTCGTTCTGCATTTGTTGCATGACCCCGAAAAGGGTATCCCATTCGCTCCAGTAGCGGACGGCATTTGTAACGTCCATTATCAGCACGTCCACGCCCGCATCGGCCAGCATTGACATGTCGTGGCGTATTACATATTCGTCGCGGCTGAGGAAGTATCCCATTTCCGGTTCCCCCCAGTGGTAGCTGCCTTCGGTCCATAATGGATGGGCCGCATCGAGGCGGGCTTTCGGGTCGGCGGCCAGCACCTTGCTCACGTCAGCGCTATATGGGGCCTTGATGTTGAACTTGCCGTCATCATGCCAGGTGATGTAGAACATCCCTGTTACTCGTCGTCCCTGTTTTGGCGGGCCTGTTTCGGCGGCGTCGGGCATGGTGCGCCCCAATGCGTCGGTAGCTACCCACGTGTCGGAATACAGGTCGCGGACAGACGTCGCGGGTTCCTGCCCGATGGCCTGCCGCGGCAATGCCATAAGGCATCCGATTACCGCCGGACATGCCAGCGACAGAGCTGTGCTTTTCATTTGGCTTTTCATGATGTATGTTTTCAGGGGGTCAGGACAGCAGTTTTTTTACTGCCTCGGAGATGTCTTTACCTTCGGCCCGGCCGGCGAGTTGTTTGGAGGCGACGCCCATCACTTTGCCCATGTCTTTAATTGAGGTGGCGCCGGTGCTAAAGATGATGTCGCGAATGACGGTCTGTAGCTCCTCTGCCGACATTTTCTGGGGCAGGTATTGCTCATACACGGCCACTTGTGCCAGCTCCTCTCCGGCTAAGTCGGTACGCGACTGCTCGGTATAGATGGCAGCCGAATCGCGGCCCTGTTTGGCCAATTTGCTCACGGCTTTGAGGGCGTCAGCATCGTCCAGCTCGCCCGGCTTGGCGGTTTTGGCCTCTATCAGCGCTTTCTTGAGGTTGCGCAATGCCTCTGTCGTTACTTTGTCTTTCGCCTTCATGGCGCTCAGCAAATCGCTGCTGATTTTCTCAAACAAGCTCATTTTCAGTCATTTAAACAGTTTAATATAATCAAACATACAGACACACAAAAACTTACCGCCTGTAGGAGACAGTAAATTTCGCGTCATATTTTTCGCAGACTACTCTACGAACTTGTATCCTACACCTTTGAGGGTGCGGATGTGCTCATTGCCGATTTTCTCGCGCAGCTTGCGGATGTGTACGTCAATTGTGCGGTCGCCCACTACGACGTTGTCGCCCCATACGTTGCAATAGATTTCATCGCGCGTGAACACTTTTCCGGGTTTGGATACCAGCAGGGAGAGCAGTTCAAATTCCTTTCGGGGCAGAATCATCTCCGACTTGCCCTTTTTGACGAGGTAGCGTTCCTTGTCGATGACCAAGTTGCCGATAGTAACGAAGTTGGTTTCTTCGGCAGGCTGGTCGGGCAGTTTGCCGTTTGCGATACGGCGGATGAGCGCTTTCACGCGGCTGACCAGCACTTTGGGGCGTATCGGCTTGGTGATGTAGTCGTCAGCGCCGGCCTCGAAGCCCGCAATCTGGGAATAGTCTTCGCTGCGGGCGGTCATGAATATGATGAGGCAGTCCTGATGTAACCCCGGAATCTTGCGGAGCTCTTCGCAGGTGGTTATACCGTCCATCTCGGGCATCATGATGTCCAGAATGATAAGACTCGGGGTCTGCTTCTCGGCAATGGCAATAGCCTCTACGCCATTGCGGGCAGTGTAAACTGTAAAACCTTCTTTCTCAAGGTTATACTTGACGAACTCGAGAATCTCCTGCTCGTCATCGACTAATAATATTTTGTACTTATCGTCGCTCATATTTCCAATTTTAACCAATTTAGATTAACTTACAAAATGCAAAGATATATATTTATTTTGATTTTTCGAGAGTAAAAGTAAAAATCGTTCCACTATTTATTTCCGACTTTACATTTATTTGTTGTCGGTGAGCTTCGATGATGTGTTTTACGATTGACAGTCCCAGCCCGGTGCCGCCCTGCTCGCGGGAGCGGGAGCGCTCGGCGCGGAAGAAGCGCTCAAATACGCGGGGCAGGTCGCTTTCGGAGATGCCTGTACCGTTGTCTTTTATCTCCACCGCCACTACGTCGTTCATGTCATGGAACGCTACCTGCACATAGCCGTCCCTGTTTTTTTTGCCATATTTTATGGCATTGCTCACGAGGTTTTCCAGCACCTCGGTAATGCGCTTGCGGTCGGCGTAGGCCAGCATCCGGCGGGGCTGGCGGCTCATCTTCAGGGTGATGCCCGCATTCGCAGCCTGCTGTTCGGACTGGTCGAGCACATCGCGCACTAATTTCACTATATCGAATGATTCTTTCAACAGCTTCACCTCGCCTGATTCTAAGCGGGTTATGGCGTCGAGGTCAGTAACTATATTAATCATACGTTCAATTCCATTCGCTGCCCGCTTCAAATACAGGTCCCTGACCTTGAGGTCGTCAATCGCGCCATCCTGTAATGTCTCTATATAGCCCTGGACATTAAATATCGGGGTCTTAAGCTCGTGCGACACGTCGCCAACAAACTCCTTCCGGTAACGTTCCATCTCCTTGAGACGGGCAATTTCGGCGTCCTTGTCCCGCATCCACTTCTGCACGTCCGCATCCACTTCTGCGATGCTGCGGACATTGTCTGTCGAGGTGTCTTTGTTGGTATTGATAATTTTATAGATAGGCTCAATCTTCGCGTTCAGGTAGGTGCGCAAAAACAGCAGCAGCAATATGTAGGTTACCGCTGCACTCAGAAACGCCATACCGATGTATATCCACAGCGGCACTCTTATATAATAGGGCAATATGCCCGCCACGGCGCTCAATACCACTATCGGTACGGCCGCTATCAGCGCTAATTTAGTCGTCGAATATGTTCTCATATATAAAAAATTCACGATGCAAAGTAAATGAAAATAACATTAAGGTTATCATAAGACAGTGTTAAGAAAACCTAAATGATTGTATTTTTTTTGAACATCCCGAACTTTCTCAGTCAACTAAACGGGCTTTGCTTAGATACAGAAAGACTTCTTTACGCCACACATTTTTGTCGTCATCCGAATTTTTCATGTTAACATACAGCCATGGCTTTTTGTTCAGGGAACTCGAAAATTCCAGCACGGCGCGGTAGTAGGCGTTGCTGTTGACAGCAAAGCCCTTGAGGTTGATGGGGTGGAAGCACTCATAGACGAGAAAGCGCGGCTTGTGGTTCTGGCGCACGTCGTTAATGGCCTTGAGCAAGGCCAGCTTCTGGTCGGGGACGGCCATGTTGGGATCGAAGAAGTCGGCCGGATTCTCGCTGTCCATATTATATACGATGAGGCGGATTTCGCCCTGATTGCTCAGGAAGTTGAACACCTCGTCGTAATACTCGTCCATCAGCAGCATGAACACGTCTGCGCCGATGATGTCGAGCTTCCCGAACCGGCGTTGAAGGTGCTTCTTGAGCTCCTTGCTGTCGAGACCGCCATTCGAGTATATCAGCATGGCATTCGTGGACGTATCCTCCGGCTTCTCGGACGGCATGTAGGCCCGCTGAATGCCCGACGCCGCCATTATGATGGTGATTATCGCCGCCACAGTGGTGATAAACTGCAGAGTAAATGTCCGCAAGTTGATTAAAAACGAATTTTCATTCTGAATCAGAAAATACAACAGCAGGACTATCACCAGCGTAGTCCCGCATACTACGTATATTAACGTCGCTTTCTTATTTTCCATAACGCTCAGTCTTTTGTGTACAGTTATAAATAAATTCTCGTCATCTGAAATTTGCGTCAAAGATAATACAATTTCCGCAATAATCGCACAATTGGGTCTATTATTCCTTATTATAATATTAATCTTTTCTAAAACCTGCTGAAAGTTCGATTCGAAAACGCACCCTTGTAAAAAACTGTTTCACTTTTCGAGAAAGTGATGATTTTTTTAGTACTTTTGCAAAAAAAATATCATTATGAAAATCGGAAATTTACTCTCGTTGTTGTTATTTGCCTTAATATCTGTCAGTTGCAAAACAGATAAAGTTGTAATCGCG
>JAISSS010000005.1 GCA_031272965.1 Bacteroidales bacterium
ATCATCGGCGACCGCAACCTGCCCGAAGCAGAGCGCGGACTGAAACTCGGACGCGGTCCCGGCGCCGACGCGCCTCTCATGCAATCCGGCTTGCTCGAAACGTCCAAAATTGTAGCAATAGATTAGTAACAGGTTGTTTGTTTGTGTAAGAAGTTGTTGCCGGAATCACTGCCCGCTGACGCCGTTGGGTTCGGTTGGATTGATTCCGGTAGCGGCTTTTTTGAGCTTTGCTAAAGCTTTACTCATATTATTGAGCGAATGGTTATAACTGTTCAACAGTTCATCGGGAATATAGACTATGCGGTCGGCGGGTAGTGGGGCTTTTCTATTTTTCATTTTAAACAGGTATCAGTTGTTATCGAAGCCGGAGACAGGAGAGCCTTTTGGGGACATCTCCCGTGCTCCGTGAATCGAATCTTTTATCCTTTTCCTTTACAAGATTCTACTTGATGCTGTAGGTCAGGCCTATTACCAGGTTGTAGCGGGACCAGTCGCCATACCCGCTGTACTTCAGCTCGGCGTTGAGGGTCAGCTTTTCGCTGAGCTTGTAGTCAACCCCGCCGCCGATGTTGAAGCCGCTGTCGGTGCCGGAGAGACTGGTTCCACTGTAGCTGTACTTGTGGCTAAGGTAGCTGAATCCGGCCAGCGGATACAGATACATCTTTTCCCCAAAGGGGAACAGCCAGTGCGCGTTGACGCTGACGTCTATCATTGACCAGTGGTCCTTCGGCAGGAAGTACATAAATGAACCTTCTGCGCGAAGCTGGTCGAGAATACTGTACCGGAACTTGGGGCCAAGCCCGAGCTGTGCCTCGCTGTCGGCGCCTGAAACATCGGCTTTATAGAACCCGAAGGCCAGATTGCCGCCAACAGACATGGCGCCTTTTTCCTGTGCCGAAACACTTACGGTTGCCATTATCGCAATTGCGAGTATGGCTGCTTTCTTCAAAAAATTGAACTTTGTCATTTCGTAAAAAAAATTAAATGTGAATAAAAAACGAGTTAATTATAATATTGATAGTTAATCAGTTCTCAGGGTCAGATTGCCATCAGGAACGCTATCACGACGGCAATTAATGGAATCAGATAGTTATATACAGCAGTCATTGGTTCAAATATTTGAATTTCAGAACATGCGATACGCATTACCGATTAATAAGACGGTAAACAGAAACGACAGCAGGATTATTGCTAATGCCATCACTAACAGACTGACTATGAAATAGGAGGTCTGTTTTTCCTGCGGTGTTTTCATCATCGGGGTCAGGCCGACGTACAGCAGGTAGAGGGAATAGAGCGAGGCCAGCGACACGAGGTCCTTTAATGCGGGGATAATGTAAAGTACTCCCGCAACAAGAGCAGGTGTGTAGGCGTAAGCTACTAAGGAATAGGCGTGGTCGAAGTTCTCCGTTGCGCCGAAGTTTCTGGCTAAAAAGTTGATAACGAAAGCCGCGACGTATGTGCTTACTACCATGGTAACGAACTGTATTACAGCCATCTTCAGGGCTATCGTAAACGAGGTGTACCCGTGGACGCCTATCAGTCCGTATCCGATGAAGCAGGCGACAGCCGGAATCAGCGCCAGCAACAGTATATACGAGGTGAAAACCTTCGCGTGAGGATAGTTCTCCTCCTCAATTGTCAGCCATTCCGACTTGGGTGTAAGCAGGATGTTCTTCACCCGATTGATTAAGTCTTCCATATCGTCGAATTTAACTGTTATTCAACAATGCTAAAGCCTGCGGATTTTCGCAGAGCCTTAACCGTGTCATACGTGGGCAGCTCGTCGTATTCCGAGTAGTCCTCGACGGTACCTATCCAAAGCCCGTCTTTGCTGCTGTTTGCAGGGATTTTGTCGCCCTGCTCTTCCCAGATGGCATCGAATGCAAGCTGCATTGCGACAGAGTTGGGATAGAAAACATAGGTCTCACTTTTGGAGATTACTCCGTCCGTGAAATAGTCAACTATGTAGGTTGTCCAGCTGTAATTGTAACCGGAGGTCTTCTCTCCCTGTTCGAGGAAAGACACGATTTTATCGGCAGTCGTCTTGCCGAAAGTGAGGATTTTTGACTGCGCTTCCTTCGTGTAGCTGCCATCGCCGGTGAGTAAATCCTCGGCAGAATCTTTGCTGCACGCGCTCAGCGCCATCGCGGTTATTACAGTAGCCAGTCCGGCTAATTTCGTGGCGCCCCGAAGAGCCGCCCCTGCTCGTCTTAAAGAAATTAATGTTCTCATTCTCAAAAAATTAAATTATTAAATCAGTTTATATTACTCAAAAAGAACTGTGTCCCTTTGACGATGCAAAGATAGGTTGTTTTCCGAATGTGCAATACCCCCAAAAGTATATATTTTTCATTTTCTGAAAAAAAAAATCGGACTACGATTTTTTTAACCTATTTTTGCGGGGCATTTTGCAGAGGTTCTTTAACGGGCTTTAGTTTCGCAGGTTTTTGAAGCTCTGCTTTTGAAGTCTTATTTTTACTGCATCCAGTATGACTGTTGACGAGAAATATATGTACCGCTGCATTGAGCTGGCCCGGCTGGGCAGGGGAGAGGTTGCACCCAATCCGATGGTTGGCGCTGTGGTGGTATATCAGGGGCGCATCATCGGCGAGGGATTTCATCGCGAATATGGCGGTCCCCATGCCGAAGTCAATGCTATTAACTCGGTGAAAAACAGGGATTTATTGCCACAATCTACTCTCTATGTAAATTTGGAACCATGTTCCCATTTCGGCAAAACACCCCCATGCTGCGACCTTATTATACGCTCAAAGATACCGCGTGTGGCAGTGGGCATCACCGATTGCTATTCTCAGGTTTGTGGCGCCGGAATTGAGCGTCTTCGGGCGGCTGGAACGGAAGTAAAAACAGACATCCTGCATGACGAATGTATGGAACTGAACCGCATGTTCTTCACTTTTCACCTGAAAAAACGCCCCTACGTGGTTCTGAAATGGGCGCAAACCGCCGACGGATTCATCGACAGGGAACGGCTGCCGCAGGAATGGGGAACGCCGACCACCGTGAGTAACCCGCTGTCACATATAGTGGTGCATCGCGACCGCACCACATCCGGCGCAACTCTTACAGGTACCAACACCGCCCTGCATGATAACCCCCGTCTGTCAGTACGGCTGTGGTGCGGACGCCAGCCGCTAAGAGCCGTCCTCGACCGCACCGGACGACTGCCGCGCTCGCTGAACCTCTTCGACGGCTCAATACCCACGCTCATATTCACGAACTTGGATACGCATACCGCGCCGCTGCCAAATGTGGAGTTTATAAAACTCGATTTTCATGCCAACATACTGCAACAGATGTTGACTGCTTTCCATGAACGTAACATCCAGTCGATAGTCGTGGAAGGAGGCCAGCAATTGCTACAGTCGTTTATTGACGCCGGATGTTGGGACGAGGCGCACATCTACACCGGCGCCACCTGGTTCGGACGCGGAATATGCGCTCCCCGTTTGAGTGCCCGTCCCTGCGCGGTGGAAATGCTCGACGACACTCAATTAGCAGTTTTTAGAAATGGAGAATGATTCCATTTAACAGCATGTTAACATTGTGGCTATACCGTATATAAAAAGCAAATAATTCAGCAGAGTATATTGTTCTTTTTAGTAATTTAGGCCGCTTTTTACAGCAAAAGATTTGTTTAAAAAATTTTATACGATAATTTATGAGAAAAATGTCATTTGTTTTATTGATGTGCGCTGTCGCATGTCAGACAGCCAAAAAAGACGCGGCTCCATATACGAAAGCCGACTTTGAGAAGACCGTTAACGGCAAACCGGTATCGCTTTATACGCTTCAAAACGAGAGCGGTATGCGGGTTGACCTGACTAACTACGGCGCCAAGATTGTCGCCATGTATGTTCCTGACCGCAACGGCGAGGTCGCCGACGTGGTGCAGGGCTTCAAGTCTATCGACGAATACGTGGCTAATGACGCCGGTCAGGGCGCAGTGGTCGGCCCCTATGCTAACCGTATCGCCAACGCCCGCTTCGAGCTGAACGGCGCGGTCTATGAGCTGGAGGTGAACAACCACAAGGCCAATCTGCACTCCGGCTCCAACAGCTTCTACAGGCAGGTCTATGACGCCCTGGAAGCGCCGACCGCCGAAGGCCCCTCCCTGGTCTTCACCCTGCACAGTAAAGACGGCGATTCCGGCTTCCCCGGAAATAAGGAAATTCAGGTTACTTATACCCTGCTCGACAACAACAGCCTGAAAATCGACTACCAGGCTAAAACCGACAAGCCCTGCCCCTTTAACCTGACCAACCACGTCTATTTTAACCTCAAAGGCGAAGGCAACGGCACCATCCTTGACCACATCGTTACCATCGATGCCGATTCTACCACCGAAGTCATCGATAACGAGCTAATCCCCACCGGCAAAATCATATCCGTTGTGGGCACTGATATGGACTTTACCGCACCCCATCCGGTTGGCGAGCGTATCAATTCGGAATTTAGCCCCATTAAAGTCGCCGGAGGATACGACCATAACTACATCCTGAACAAAGACCAGAACGTTTCGGCGATGTCGCTGTGTGCCACTATCCTGGAACCCGCGTCGGGACGCTTCATGGAAGTCTATACCACCGAGCCGGCCGTGCAGTTCTATACAGGCAACTTCCTTGATGGCTCTCTTGTCGGAAAAAGCGGCAAAAACTATGGCCACCGCTATGGAATGTGCTTCGAGACGCAGCACTATCCGGATTCGCCAAACCACGCGAACTTCCCCAATACCGTGTTAAACCCCGGCGAAACACTCCACTCCACAACAATATTTAAATTTTCCGTAAAGGCGGAGTGATGAAATTTACATTCCTATTATGGTATATGGCAGTATTACTGCTGCTGTTACCCCCATTGACAGGACGCGCACAGACATTGGCAGGCGCCGATGAGTTGCAGCGCGTCCTGCCGCTTTTTGACGTGGCAGGGCCACAGAAAGCCAACAGAAATGTGGGTATTTTCTATTTCCTCTGGCAAGGCGACGTCCATTCCGGAACCTCCGAAAAATATTGGGACTTGAATGAAATCGTGTCTGCACACCCGGAAGTTCTGGAAGATTTTGACAGCCCTTATTGGGGGACAACCGCCTCCGGCCGCTATTATTTCTGGGGTAAACCGCTCTATGGATACTACCGTGGCGACGACAGCTGGGTGCATCTGCGCAACCTGCAGCTGCTTGCCGATGCGGACGTTGATTTTCTCGTGATTGACGCCACTAATGCGCTGATATATCCCGCCCAGTCGGAAGCGCTGATGTCTGCAATGGACGCGGTGCAGGCGCAGGGAAAAAAGTGCCCGAAAATAGTCTATTATACAAACACCTATTCTGGCCGCTCCATGCAGCAGATATATGATACCTATTATAAGGACGGGGCGCCACACCGACATCCCCAGTGCTGGTTCTATCTTGACGGCAAACCGCTGATACTGGGCATCTCCAAGGAGGTGAAAGGCGCAGACTATGAACAGTTCTTCACTTTCCGCGAATCGCAGTGGCCCATTGAGCCGACAAAGGTTAACGGCTGGCCATGGATAGAGTTTGTCCGCCCGCAATATGTCTATAAAAATGCCAAAGGCGTCCGCGAAATAGTTAACGTGTCGGTATGCCAGCATCCGCAGGCCTTAGCAGGCATGGGCGGCTCGGCTTTCTATGGCGACAAGGGAAACTGGGGACGCTGCTTCCGCAACGGAACCCCCGGTAACCCCGACACCGAAATAAAATACGGCTACAACTTCCAGGAACAGTGGGATTTTGCCCTCAGCCAGGATGTGCCTTACATATTCATCACCGGATGGAACGAATGGATAGCCGGACGATGGCCAAGTACCGACAATAATCCCGAACATTCCTACTTCTGCGACCAGGCAAGCCCCGAATACAGCCGCGATATTGAGCCTTCACGCACCGCAGGCCTCAATGACAACTATTATATGCAGATGACGGCAAATATACGGCGCTATAAAGGCACCACGCCATCACCCGTGATGACGCAAAAAACCATCCGCCGAATGGCTGACTGGCAGCAAATAATTCCCGTTTATATCGACTATACCGGCGATACGGGACACCGCAATCATCCGGGGGCACAGTCGAACCCGAAAACGCTTTATACCAATACCACCGGACGAAATGACCTGCACCACCTCAAAGTGGCTTATGACCGGCATAATTTCTTCTTCTATGCGCAAACCGCAGGGCCGCTTTCCCCGCAATCCGGCAGTAACTGGATGCGCCTCTATCTCAATACCGACCGCCGCTATGACACCGGATGGCTCGGCTATGACTACCGTATTGACAGCGGCTCCAAACTGCTGAAATTCGAGAACGAAACATGGATGGAAGTTGCCGACATCGCCTGCTCTGTAACCGAACAGGAACTTATGCTTACAATCCCGTTGAAAAAACTCGGACTTTCAGCCCCGCGTTCAATAGAGCTGAAATGGAGTGATAACATGCAGGATGACGCTGACCCGCTCGACTGGTATGAAAACGGCGATGTCGCACCGGGCGGACGCTTCAGCCTGCCTGTCAATCTGCCCTACAGTAAGAAGTGAATCGTACAATCGGGCTAAACAATGTAGTTAAGATGGAAAATAATTTTGCGGAAGATGCTTTTTTTCAACGATATTGCACGGATTGTCGGCGGACAGCTGCTTGATGGGCACAGCTCCGCCGTCAGCCATGCTATCAGCAATATTGCTATTGACAGCCGTAATATGGTTGATACCGACGGATGCGTGTTTTTTGCTATCAGAGGCGTCCGGCACGACGGACATCGCTTTATGGTGGACCTGTATCGGCGCGGTGTACGCAATTTTGTGGCCTCGGATGCTGACGCTGCCCGCGCTTTGCCCCCCGATGCCTGCATACTGCTGCACGACAACGCCCTGTCAGCCCTGCAAAAATTGGCTGTATGGAAACGTCGGCAGTTCCGCTATCCGGTGGTCGGCATCACGGGCAGTAACGGCAAAACCGTCGTCAAGGAATGGCTGTTCGACCTGCTGCAGGACAGCCGCCGCATCGTGCGAAGCCCCCGCAGCTACAACTCACAGGTCGGCGTACCACTGTCAGTGTGGTGCATGAACGATACCTTTAACCTCGCCCTCTTTGAAGCTGGCATCTCCCAGCGCGGAGAAATGGACCGCCTCGAAGAAATAATACACCCCGACGTGGGAATCATTACAAACATCGGCGCCGCTCACCAGGAAAATTTTGTATCGCAGGAAGAAAAACTCATCGAGAAACTGAAACTCTTCCGACACTGTCCCCTGCTGATATGCCGTAAATCATTAATTGACCGATTCCCCGCAGTATTCGCCGCTATAAGCCCTGTAACGAAATTAATTACATGGGAACAGACAGCAGAACGCGACGGACAAAACTGCTGCTATTCAATAGCGGGTGCAAAATACTCAATACCGGCGCCGCATGACGAGGCAGGAATTGAAAACGCCGGACACTGTGCAGCGTTTATTGTGGCAATGGGATGGTGGAACGACCGCATCGCCGCACGGTTCGGTAATTTGGCGCCGGTAGCGATGCGCATGGAACTGAAAGCCGGAATAAACAATTGCTCATTGGTCAACGATTACTACAATGCTGACGTCAATTCGTTAGAAATAGCGTTGCGTTTTTTGCAGCAGTCGCCTGCCGGAGTGGCCGGAAAGACGCTGATTCTGTCGGATATACGGCAATCGGGCATGGATGCCTCTGCTATGGCGTCCGAAGTTGGCCGCCTTGCCCGCCTCTACGGAATCACCCGCCTGATTGCAGTGGGCTGCCAGTTATCGGAATATCCCGATATGCTGCCCGCCAACACCCAGTTCTTCACCGACGCTGACGATTTCATCGCCTACTTCTCGCCCGACATGTTCCGCGAGGAGCAAATACTGCTGAAAGGTGCCCGCGAATTTCACTTCGAAAGAATCGCTGCTTTATTGCAAAAAAAATACCACCAGACACAGCTCGAAATTGACCTTACTGCGATGGTGGAAAATCTGAACAGCCATAAAAGCCGACTGAATCCGCAAACAAAGATGATGGTTATGGTCAAGGCGTTCTCCTATGGCAGCGGCAGCGTCGAAGTGGCCCGCGCACTCGAATATCAGAATATCGACTACCTCGCCGTAGCCGTGGCCGACGAAGGCATAGAGCTGCGACAGGCAGGCATTGAAACGCCGATTATCGTGATGAACCCCGAAGAGCACAGCTTCGAGATGATGCTGGAATACCGCCTCGAACCAAACATCTATTCGGCAGAAGTTTACCGGCAATTTGACCGCAGTGCACGACGCATGGCTGTCAGCGGATTCCCCGTGCATCTGAAGATAGAAACGGGCATGAACCGTCTCGGATTTGCCGCCCCCGACGAGCTTGCGGCGATAGCCACGGAAATTGCCGCGGCAGGACGCCTGCGTATCCGCTCCGTGTTTTCACATCTGGCAGTCAGCGACATCCCCGCAGAAGACAGCTTTACGCGACGGCAATATGAGCGATTCCGACAACTCTGCAATGCGGTTACAGCCTGCCTGCCTTACCCCGTTATCCGGCATCTGCTCAACTCCGCAGGAATAGCGCGGTTCCCCGAATACCAGATGGAAATGGTCAGGCTGGGAATAGGAATCTACGGAGTGTCTCAATCGCCTGAAATACAGGTCGCTCCCGTTGCACGATGGACTACGGTAGTGTCGCAGGTGAAAAATGTGGCCGCAGGCGACACCGTCGGCTATGGACGCATGGGCAAAGCCGACGCCCCCAAAACTGTCGCCATCATTCCGGTAGGATATGCTGACGGCTACGACCGGCGACTAAGCAATGGCGTAGGCAAGGCCTGGATTAACGGGCGTCTGTGTCCGGTTATCGGTAATGTATGCATGGACATGCTCATGCTCGACGTAACCGGCGCCGATGTGCATCCCCACGACGCGGTAGAGCTCATGGGCCCCCACGTCCGCCTCGAACAGCTCGCCAAATGGATGAACACAATCCCCTACGAAGTACTCACCGGCATCTCTCAGCGCGTAAAACGGGTATATGTGCAGAATTAGAGGAGGGGATGAAGATAATATTTGACAGATTGAAAATAATTTATATTATTTCAAATTGCTGTGATTTAACAAGTTTTATGCTGTTGTAATCATTTATATCCTCAAATTCATACTGCCAAAGCGAATAATAAATTATATTTGTCTAATACCATTCATTAACATATCTCTTCCACTTTTTGTCCAATATGTTATATCTTGCTCAATAAATAACCATTTAAGAATTTTTAAAAGTAAATCAGCAGGAACGCCGACACTGAATGAACAAGAAGAAATCGCCTCTTCTGTGCAGGAATACACATTTTCAATTTCGCTTATTAAATTGTTAAATTCCTTTGAATTAGATGCTTTTTTATCTTTTAAATCTTGAATAATATTGTTGTGTGATGGATTTTTAAGATTTCTTCCACTTTTGCTTTTGAAAGAAAATCCTTTAACATTGACAACAAAATCAATACCTTTATTAAGTTGCCCTGGACAAATTATATAGACAGAGTGAGAACCATTATTCTCAACTTCTAAATATTGTGTCCCACTTCCCTGTTTAAAATTTAAAAATTCACAAACAAGTTTTTTTCTTATGTCCTCACGAGTTCCGACATTGCTAATAGAAATTTTTTTCATCTTTTTCATCTTTTCTAATAATTTAAAATTACCAATTCACTGATTTTTCCGCGTTTTTCGCCATTGCAATTTACCGCTCTACCTGCCAAAACCTTAAAAATATGAAACCCCAAATATGCTTTTACAAAAAAATCA
>JAISSS010000023.1 GCA_031272965.1 Bacteroidales bacterium
GGCGGCACAAGGTTGATGAACGTGTGCGGCGAGCCGTAACGTTTCCACTCAACCGGTCCGCCGAAGTAGCCGACAGGTTTCCCGGCAAACTTGCGGTTACGCAGAACTTGGGCGCTCAAACCGTAATAGACAGCGCTTCGCGTGTGTTCGATGTTATGCCCGAAGAGCAACGGAGAGATGAGTTCTTGCGGGTATTTGGCATCGACGGCAAGTTTGATTTGTGTACTTTGCGCATTAACGGCGACTGTCGTAATCATCAGTCCGAGCGCGTAAGGAATTGATAGAAAATTTTTTTTGTTCATTATGAAATGTTATTGTAATCCAAGTAATGGCCATCTTCTATGAGGCCTTCAAATTTTGCCCTTCAACGGAGAATTTCTTTCGTTCAATAATTGCTGTAATATATCTTATAAAATTACAAAAAATATTTGAACCTGTCTATTGAGCTGTTGCGTTAGGGCAGGCGCTGTCTTTTCAAGCGGGCATAAAAAACAGCGCCAGACAATGCCCGGCGCTGTATGTGTTGTTGTCGCGTTAAGATTAATTTACTTAACGATGAACGAAACTCTTCTTGCCAGCTGGTAAGCTGTGTTGGTTTTGCTGACAGCGAGGTCTTCGCCTTTACCTTCGGCAGAGATGCGGGAGGCATCGATACCGGCGTCGGTCAGCAACTTAGCGACGGCGTCAGCACGCTTCTGCGAAAGTTTCACGTTAAATTCTTCGGTGCCTCTTTCGTCGGCATATCCGAGGAGTTGAACGGTGGCGCCGGAATGAGCGGCGAGGTAGGAACGCAGAGTGTTGATTGCGCTCAGCGAATTAACCTGCGGCTTGGAGCTGCCAAGGTCGAAGTAGATGTTGACGTAGCCGTCGTTAATCAGCTTAGCGATGACGGCGTCAGCATCGGTTGACTGGGCGGGAGCCTGTGCGTTAAGCTTGCGCTCCAGGTCGTCAACTTTGCGGCCGAGACCGTCGGTCTTGCCGGCGAGTTGGCCGTCCTTGCTGGTGTTGGCAGCCAGGTCGGATGCTAAAGCATCGATGCGGTTGTTGATGGCGGCCAGCTGGTTAGCCTCGCGGAGGTACCAGTCTGCGCTTTCACTGTTCTTGCCAAGGGCTACCGACAGTCCCAGAGTCCCGGTGAGGACAACAGGATGGTCGGATGAGGCATAACCGTGACCGTCGAAGTTCAGGTTCTGACGGAAGTTCTCCTTACCGGTAACATCGGCATAGAGCACCAGACGCGGGAAGAGCTTGGCCTGCACGGTGAAACCGCCCAGAATGTGCCCTACCAGGTCTTTCTCATCCACGGGGATGTCGTAGGTCAACTGACCTGCGCCGAAACCGGCATGTGCCAGAACGTTGAACGTCTTGGTCCAGTCTTCGAATTTCAGCAGGCGACCAACGTTAGCCACGCCTTCCAGGTTTACAGCCCATGCAGACGTCTCAAACGCAGCCGAATTTTTGCCTTCGGAGAACTTGTCATAGTCCCCTGACAGGCGCAAACCTGCGTACTCATTGAACATGTAGCGAAGACCCAATTCCGCGTTAAAGAACGTGGGCTGGTCAATTTTGTAGCCCGAAGTAAAGTCGTGAATCGGAACTACGGCTCCGCCGCCTGCTTCAATGAAGAACTTGTTAAAACCATCCGACTGGGCCTGCGCGCCTGTGAACATCAGCCCAGCCAGCACTGTCAATAAAAACTTGTTTCTCATAATCATTTTTTTAAGTTGTACATACGTATAGATTTCGAAATCACAGAGATTTTTATAATCTTCGAATCTTGTTAACTTTCGCCTGCGCGAAAATCAATTACAAAAGTATATAAAATTGTTCTCAAATCAGAGCTTTTTTTCGTTTTTTTTTTGTTAAAAACATAACTGTCTAATAATCAACATTTTATATGTTAAGAAATTTGTCATAAATTGCCCGTTTTTTCCATATATTCCTTATATACACGGTTTAACCACGGCAACAGCATCAAAATAATGAGGAACGCGCCGGCCGTTAAGACCGCATTTGTGAGGAAAAAATTCGCTTTTTTCTCGAAAACGTCCCACATACCTGACAATATTCCCGATAGCTTGTTGCCGATGGAGGTTGACAGGAACCAGCCGCCCATCATAAAGGCCGCGATACGGCGGGGGGCTAATTTGGAGACCAACGACAGCCCCATCGGGCTGAGGCACAACTCGCCGGCCGTGATGACGCCATAGACCCCGAAGAGCCATCCCACGGAGGCTTTTTCGGCGCCATTATTGCACAGCAGGGCCGCAACGACCATCACTAAGGCGGAGGCCGCCGACACCAGCATCCCCCATGCTATTTTGCCCGGCGTTGACGGTTCTTTGCCCCGCCGTTGCAGGAAGCGGAAGAAAGCCACTACTAAAGGGGTTAGCAGCACCACAAAGAACGGATTTATGGATGCCTGCAGTTCGGTAGGCCACAGTTGCAGACGGCCATAGCCGGAGAGGTCGCCGCTGCTCACCTGCATCCATTCGCCTTCAGGGACGTCCTCCGGCCGCCCGACGATGTTTCCGGCCGGTAATGTCCTGCTATAATTGGAGAAATATGGATTGGGGCCAACGGTCACGCCCTGCTCGTCGCCGTGCAGACCTGTTATTTTGAGTGTGCGCGGCACCGTAGAGACTTCTTCCGTGCCGGCGATGGTGTTGAACACGGAGGCCATGGCGGGATTGAGGTCGCGGTCGGTATTATTTTGCGCCCAGTATGTGAGCGCCGAGCCGTTCTGGTGGAACACTGCCCAGAAGATGACCACAACGCCGAAGATTGTCAGCAGGGCCGCTATCGGGGGGCGCTCCTGCTCCGAGGCGGTGCGCCAGGTGTTGAAGAAGAACAGCAATACGGGCAGGCAAAAGAAGAGGAACGCATCGGTAGAGTCGGAGCCGAAGATGTTGCCGGGGATGAACCACCCGGCAGCGGCTAATGCGAAAGCGGGCAAAAACAGCACGAATAATATCCGCAGCAGGGACACGTCGCCGGAAGCAGGGGGCGATATGCGGTCGGCCTCACGCAGTTCGGGGATGCGCCGAACGCTGACGAAAAATATCACCAGCCCGACGAGCATCCCCAGCCCGGCCGCCACGAATGCCCAGCCCCAGCCGTATGTCAGCCGCAGCCATGCCGCCACAAAATTGCACACGAAAGCGCCGATGTTGATGCCCATATAAAATATATTATAGCCCGAATCTTTCAGCGCACTGTATTCGGGCTTCTCATAGAGGCGCCCCAGCAGTACGGAGATGTTGGGCTTGAAGAGACCGTTGCCGAGGATGATGAGCAGCAGGGATATGTAGAACGGCGCCCCGTGTCCGGGAATTGCCAGCCCCATGTAGCCCAGCGCCATGAGCAGGCCCCCCAGCAATACGGCCAGCCGGTAGCCCATATAGCGGTCGGCTAAAAGCCCCCCGAAGAACGGCGTCAGATACACTAAGGCTAAATAGGTGCCGTAAATATCCGCCGCCTCACGGTTGCTCATGCCCAATCCGGGAAACTCGCCCGTAATCGGCGCTATCATATATAAGGTAAAGATGCCCAGCATCAGATAGTATCCGAACCGCTCCCACATCTCGGTGAAAAACAGCGGCATCAGCCCGCGTGGATGTTTCTGTCTTGTCGGTGCCATTATTTCAGCTTTTTTTTTGTTAAACAATAATAAGTTCTATCCCCAGTTCTTCGATACGCTGTACGGTGGCAGGGGCAATGCCGGAATCAGTAATGATAGTATCTACCTTGTCGATGTCACAGATTTTGCCGAACCCGCGGCGACCGAACTTTGAAGAATCGGCAAGAATGATTGTACGCAGCGCCGCTTCCATCATCTTTTTGTTGAGGATAGCCTCTTCCACATTGGAATTGGTAATTCCATACTCGAAGTCTATGCCGTCAACGCCGAGGAAGAGCTTCGAACAGGTGAGCATATCAAAAATCTGGGTGGCGAAGTCGCCCACGACACAGTATGCGTTCTTGCGGACGATACCGGCGAGCTGGATGACCTCCACGTTATCGATGGGGGTCAGCAGCAGGGACGTCTTCAGCGAGGCGGTAATCACGGTGAGGCGGCCCTTCGGCTTGAGCGATTCGGCGAACAGGTGAACAGTGGAGCCGGAACCGAGGATGATGGAATCTTCGTCTTCCAGCAGCTTGCAGGCGGCCTGGGCGATACGCCGTTTCTCGTTGACATGCAGCTTCTCTTTCACGGTCAACGCCATGTCGAAAGCATGCGGATTCACCGGGCTGGCGCCGCCATGCGTCCGGTAGAGCAGGCGCTGCTCTTCCATCGTCCGCAGGTCTTTACGTATCGTTACCGGCGTTACATCTAATTCCGCACAGATGTCGGCAACGTTCACAAAGCCGTTCTTCGTCAAAACTTCCAGAATATATTTATGTCGTTCTGCTATGCTTAACATAGATTTTCCTGTTTTAAAATTGGGAACAAAAATAGTTATTCTATTGATAATTACAATTTTTATTGCCAAAAAAATACACAAACTCCGCGTTTATTAAAAAAACTGTCATATTTTTGCAGCTGAATCTGATTTTCGGTTAATACAAATGCAGTTAGCGACAGAATATATACGCGGGGAATTGCGCCCGTTTTATCCGGCGGCAGAAATTGAGCCGTTAATGCGGCTGATTTTTGCGCATCTGCGGGGCTACGGGTGGCATGAATTGCTGATAAATATGGACAAGAGTTTATCGGCCGACGAGCGGTTGCAGGTTGCAGCTATCGTCAGCCGGTTGCAGCAGTATGAGCCGGTTCAATACGTGCTGGGTGCCACAGAGTTCTACGGGCTACCGTTCCGGATAACGCCGGATGTGCTGATTCCGCGTCCCGAAACGGAGGAACTGGTTGACTGGCTGCTACATTCGCCATTGCCGGAGAATGTCTCCGTGCTCGACGCCTGCACCGGAAGCGGATGCATCGCAGTGGCCATCGCTAAACAGCGCCCCGCATTTACGGTGGCCGGATGCGACATCTCGGACGCCGCCCTCGCCATTGCCCGGGAAAATGCCACCAAAAACGCCACCAATGTAACATTCTTCAATATGGACATACTGAAGCCCGCCATTACGCCTCACTATGACGTCATTATCAGCAATCCGCCATATCTCACCACAGACGACAAGGCATTGATGCCGGAAAATGTGCTCAACTTTGAACCGCATCAGGCGCTGTTCACCCCCAGCAACGAGCCATTACAGTTCTACCGCGCATTAGCAGATATGGGTATGACAACGTTATCGGCAGGCGGCTGCATGTTCCTGGAAATCAACGAACTCTATGGCGCCGAATGTGTCGCCCTCCTGCGTACGGCAGGCTATGCATCCGTAGAACTCCGCCCCGACATCAACGGGAAACCCCGCATGATTCGTGCAGTAGCCCACGCGCCAGTACAGGCATCGTTGTCTTGAACTGTGATTTTCGTACCTCACCCACGGCCCTTCTCCAAAAGCGAGGAGGGAATGTTGCACGAACGTTGTAGAGACGCACAGGCGGGGCGTCTTTACAGCTTTCGCAGCACCTTTCCGGTGTCGGTGCGCGGCAGCCGGTGCACGAAGCGGATTTGTTTCGGGCGTTCATACCGCGAGAGGCGCGATGCGCACAGCTGGCGGACAAGGGTCTCATTTTCGGGGGTTTCAGGCGCCTCTGCCACTAATACGAGTTGCTGTCCCAGCGTGTCGTGCGGTGTTCCGCAGATGAAGAACGGAAAGGGCATAATTTCAGAAATACGGGCTTCGAGCTGTTCGGGGTGATATTTTATGCCGCCGGAAATAACCACATTGTCGGCGCGTCCCACGATGCGGAATGTCTGACTGTCAATGACTTCGGCGATGTCGGAGGTCTTTATGGCGCCGTCAGGCAGTCCCTGCAGATGCACCGTCAGGCATCCGTTGTCGGCACGGCTGACGCTGACGCCGTCCATACAGCGGTAGTTTTGGGTTGCTTCGGGGCCGTTGACGGGGCGAATGGCCACGTGGGTTGCCGTTTCGGTCATGGCGTAGCCGACATAGCAGGCGGTGTTGACGCTTTGCAGGCGGTGTTCTAATGGTGGGGGAATGGCGCTTCCGCCGAGTAGCAGCATCTCAAGGGTGTCTGTGAAGCCGGAATCTGCCGCCGTTGCGGCCTGATTGGGCGTCATGGCGGCAAAGCGGAACGGATGGCCGCACAATGCCCTGAAATCGGTATCCGGCGGCACGGGCACCAGATTAAGCCCGCCAAGGAGCGCCCGCACCACCATGAGCTTCCCCGCGATATAGCGACATGGCAGGCACTGCAATACGCGGGCACCCGGCGACAGTCCGAACCGGACGAGCGTCCGCATGGCGCTGGCCGCCACGAAGCTCTTTTTCAGCAGTAGCTGCTTGGGGGCGCCTGTGCTGCCTGACGTCTGTACGGCTATGCTGTCGGCGGGGCAATACCATTCTTTCACGAAGTCAAGAAACTCGCGTTCCCACTCTGCTGCGGCTATTTGCCTGCACAGATGTTCTATCCTGACCGGACGTCCGTCTAACAGCAGCGTTTCGGGGAAAGGCGTCAGTTCGTAATGTCCCATCCGCATTGTTTTTCGGGGTTATACCACAGCCTTTCGCCGCGCAGTTCTAGGGGGGATGGCGGGTTACCGACGAACAGCTGACCGGTTCCGAGGCCCTGATGGAGGGAGGAATTCATGATGTATGTCCACTGTGCGAGGGCGGTCAGGCCGATGTTTGTTTCCAGGGCCGAAGTTATCCACCAGCCGGCACCATACTGTCGGGCGAGGGCTATCCACTCTTCGCTGCCGGAGAGCCCCCCGTGCAGAGAGGGTTTCAGCACGAGATACTGTGGCCGCACAGCCTCCAGCAGCTGTTCTTTCTGCTCTTTTGCGGCGACGCCGATGAGTTCTTCGTCTAAGGCTATCGGGATGGGGCTTTCTGCACACAGTCGGCGCATCTGCGGCCACTGTCCTGCCGCTATAGGCTGCTCTATGGAATGAATGTGGAAGTCGGCCAGCCGACGCAGCTTTCCCAGCGCTGCTTCGGGCGGGAAGGCGCCGTTGGCGTCCACCCTGATTATGACATCGGGGGAGCGACGCCGTATAAATTCCAGCATACGCAGGTCGTCCTCGAACTGCAGGGCGCCGATTTTCAGCTTCACGCATCGGAAGCCCTCTTCCAATTTCGCGGCGGCCTGTGCCTGCTGTCGCTGGGGTGTGTCCATCCAAATCAGGCCGTTGGTAGCGATTCCTTCTTTTCCGTCTGTAAAGGCGGACGGGAACAGCAGGGCGCCGCCATTGCGCAGGTTAAGCGCGGCGCACTCCATTCCGAAGCGGACAGACGATGGCAACTCGTCCATGGTTAATGGCTGTTCGCGGTTGCAGATGCGGCGCAGCAACGTTTGCACCTGCTCCGGCGTTTCCGGGCTGAGGTCGGGCAGGGGCGCTACCTCGCCCGTCCCGCTATGCCCCCCATGTTCGGCCCGCAGATACCAGCCGCCCCGCACGGTATAGCCGCCCCGCGAGGTACGGACAGGGCGCCGAAACGACAGCTCGTAAGGCCAAAACGTCCACTTATATTCCCCGATTCCGGCAGTGTAAATGCCGTCTCCGTCTGAAAAATATCGTGATTTCATAGCTATTTCGGCACAAAAATAACGATTTTTCGTTAAGAGTATTATCGATTATGTCAATTATTTTTTCTATTTTTGCAGATATGAAACTGTATCTGCAAATTATCATCGCTCTTGTGGCGGGGGCGCTTACGGGCATTCTGCTGCCTGGGGCGACGCCGTATATTTCATGGATTGGTACGCTGTTTATGAACGCTTTAAGCCTGCTGATGGCGCCGATTATCTTCTTCTCCATCATCAACAGCATTGCCGACATACGCGATTCTGCGGGCAGCCTGAAACGCCTGACCGCCAAGACGTGCCTGCTGTATCTGCTGTCCATGGCCATTGCGGCCGTAACGGGGCTGCTTTTGGTGAACCTCATCCGGCCCGGCGCAGGAGTGCCGGTCGCCCAGGTTGCCATGCCCGACAATATCAGCGGCAAGTCGTTTGAGGAAATCATCACCGGCTTTATCCCGACGAATATTATCACCGCTTTTGCGCAGAACAATACTGTTCCGGTTATCCTGATTGCCTTTGTCGGGGGACTGGCGTTCCTGAAAATCTCCGGTGAAAGCGGCCGAACATTACGGCAGTTCTTTAAGGGGGGCGGCGAAATCACCATGCTCATCACCGGGGCGGTGATAAAGGCGTCGCCATTTGGCGTTTTTGCTATCGTGGCGCGGCAGTTCAGTACGGTTGGCGATTTTATGGGGCTGCTGCAGATGATGGCGCTCTACATGCTTACGGTCATTGCGGGATTATTGATACAGATGTTCGTATGGCTGCCGCTGTTGCTGCGCTTTTTCAGGGTGAAGGCGTGGCGGCATTTCAGGAACATGTCGGAACCATTGTTGCTGGCCTTCTCCACCGCCTCCTCGAATGTCACCCTGCCGGTAACCATGCAGGCGGTGCAGCGGCGTAGCGGCGTGTCGGCGCGGGTGTCAAACCTGACCCTTCCGCTGGGTGCCTCCGTAAACATGGACGGCACAGCGCTGCTCGAATGTGTGGCCGTGATGTTCATCGCACAGGCCTACAGCGTGGCGCTGACCCCCGTGCAGCAGCTCGCGGTTGTGGCCATGTCCCTGCTCAGCGCGGTGGGGGCGGCCGGAATACCTATGGCCGCATTAGTGATGATGGCCGTAATCCTGAACATGGTAGGATTACCCCTCGAAGGCATCGGCCTGATAATCGGCGTTGACAGACTCCTCGATATGCTCCGCACAGCCCTCAACGTCTATGGCGACACCTGCGTTGCCGTTATGGTCGCCAAATCGGAAGGCGAAACGCTCGCCGTTTAAGCCCTAATTATGGGAGTCGTGCGCATGGCCCTTGTGGAGACGCACGGCCGTGCGTCTCCACAGCCATCCCGTCATTACAGGCACCCGCAAGGGCGGCCCCAACAAGGCGTACCCCAACCCCGTCATTGCGGGCTTGACCCGCAATCCCCCCTTTTTCTTCTACACTCTTCCCAAATCCGGGACACAATTTGACACAAATTTTTTCGGCGAA
>JAISSS010000067.1 GCA_031272965.1 Bacteroidales bacterium
GGTAACGATGAGGCGGGCGTCGATGATGTTGTCCTCCGGATTGGCCGATTTTGTCAGGGCCACGGTGAAGGGCACCGGCGAGCCTTCGGGCGCCTCAATGGTGCGCTCTTTGGAACATGAGTTCAATAATGCACCTGTCATGCCGGCGAAAACTGTCAGCCGACAAACAACTCTTGTGAAATGTGTGATTCTCTTCTTCATTTATATGCGGATTTGGATGATTGTCGTTGTTGTTAGTACCAATGTACCGTCATTGCGGGCCTGACCCGCAATCCCCTCTCGTATGAACCGGGATTCATCGGAATTGTATGGCTGCCATAATTTGTGCACCTGCACGGCCGTAGCAGGGCCGCAGGGCCGTGCACAGCCACCCCCGTCATTGCGGGCCTGACCCGCAATCTCCTCTCGTATGAACCGGGATTTATCTGATTTAGAACATACGTTCGCGGGCTGTGTGTGTGTGTGTGTGTGTGTGTGTGTGTGTGTGTGTGTGTGTTAAGATATTTCCTGAGGTAGCAAGCGGGTTGACACCGAAAAAGGTGTGATTTAACGAAAAATTAACATCGCTTTTCGGTACACTGTGTAAGTGATGCAGGACGCACGGCCATGCTGCGGTAGCGCTCTTGTCTGAGAACTGACCACTAAACGCCCTCTCCGGCAAGGTTGCCGGAGGAACCTGACGCATTTGCGACACGCACGTCGTGCCCACAGCAGTCACTTGTCGTCCTGTTGGTGTACTCTCCTTCATCACTTGAAAATATCAATTTCAAAATTCTGTCTGCAAAATTAGGCATTGTTTCAATACATTTTTCAAAAAACATGCACGTTAATACGAAAAAACGCCCAATGTTATGTAAAATTAATATTGACCATGGTTATTTTCGGGGATTAATAAAGGGAATAAGGGATGTTGGATGGCAATTCCGGCTACTAAGGGCGCTTTACACAATAAGGGAATAAAAAATCACGGCAATCATAAAAATCAGACGAATCCGGGTTCAGACAAGGGGGATTGCGGGTCAAGCCCGCAATGACGGGTAAGGGGCATCCCTTGCGGGTCAGGCCGCAATGACGGGGGGGCACCTATACCCTGTCCCTTCCCTTGCCCGCAATGACGGGGTGAAATGGACGGTATTTTATAAACATGCGGGTTCCTCACTCTGGGGATAGACTGCCGATGTGGTGATGAGTATGTGGGAGGCGTAATATGTTGGCATCATCAGTGTGGCATACAGCCATCGGGCGGTGTGCATAAACTCGTGCAGGGCTATCAGTGTATCCGAGAATATTATGCAGGCTATCCCTGCCATGAACAGCCATCGCACAGCTACAGGCTGCTGCAGGCCGGAAGCGGCTGCCAGCGAAAAGCAGGATATTAGCATATAGAGCAGCACCGCAACCCGCATGGCTGTTTCCTGTATAGCCGGGCCCAATGCTATCATAAAAAACAGCCCGTAACATGCTAATAATACCGTTAGCCACAGCCACTTAATCTGTCCATTACGCAGGCAAAATAGAAGATAGCCGACATGAGCGCCGAAAAACAGCGCTATCCCACAGATGAAACGCAGCCCGTCGCTTCCACGATGCCTCAGCATCCAGTCGCCCGCAATTGAAAGCAGCAATGCCGCAATCAGTAGCCACCATGTATGCCGTACATCCCTGCGCCGCAGGAAAATAATCACAGGGATGCACGTTATCGGCACCGCTGCATGAGGCAGGTATTGGCCTGTTGCTACCGCCACGGCCGCACAAAGAACCGGAATAAATATAACACTGATGTTCAAATAATTACGTGCTGTCATCTGTATAAACTATAAAAAATATGCTCGAAAAAGCTACATCCAGGTTGCGACAGTAGCGCCACGGAAGAACCTTTACTGACTGCAAAATTAACAAATAATTTGACAGGCATATATCAATTTTCTAAACCCGGATATTAATAAAATGATTACTTTTGCTGCAAAATTAGGAACGAGATGAATAGTGTCTATAATCTGATTATCAGGCTTTTCTCTGTGGGATTGGCAATGGCGGCCATGTTTAATGAGAAGGCTAAGCTGTTGTATGCCGGCCAGAAGCGGGTATTCAGCGAGCTGTCGGAAGTGCGTGGCGACCGCCCGTTGCTGTGGGTTCATTGTGCCTCGCTGGGAGAGTTTGAACAGGGACGGCCATTGATAGAGCGGATGCGTCGCAGCAGGCCGGAATTTTATATTCTGCTGACTTTCTTCTCTCCGTCAGGTTATGAAGTCCGAAAAAATTACGGAGGCGCTGACTGCATTTGCTATTTGCCACTTGACAGCCGTGCGAATGTCCGGCGTTTTTTGAAGATGACCAATCCGGCACTGATATTTTTCATCAAGTATGAATACTGGCGCAATTTTTTCATGGAGATACGCCGTCAAAATATCCCGCTGTATATGGTGTCGGCAATATTCCGTCCCGAGCAGTATTTCTTCCGCAACGGGAGCGTCGGACGCTGGTATCGAACAATATTGCAAAATGTTACTCACTTTTTCGTCCAAAATGAGGCATCTGCGGCGTTGCTGCGGCAAATCGGACTGCATAACAGTACTGTTACCGGCGACACGCGCTTTGACCGTGTAGTAGAGATTGCCGCCAGCAGGAAAGACTTGCCGCTCATTGAACAGTTCAAGGGCAATGCCACCCTGCTCGTTGTCGGCAGTTCATGGCCGCCCGATGAAGAGCTTATTATGGCCGCTATTGCCCGTTATCCTGCCATCAAGTTCGTCATTGCCCCGCACGAGGTCAAGTCGGCGAATATTGAGCGGCTTTTAAGCGCCATTCCGTTAGCCACGCGCTATACCAACCCTGTGAATCTTGCTGACAGCAGGGTGTTAATCATTGATTGTATCGGCATACTGTCGAGCATTTACCGGTATGCGGATATTGCATATATCGGCGGGGGGTTTGGCATCGGTATTCACAATACGCTGGAGGCCGCGGTCTATAACATCCCGCTGTTGTTTGGTCCCAATTATCTGCGGTTTCAGGAGGCGGTGGAACTTGAGCAGCGCGGTATTGCTTTCCCGATTGAAGACGAGGAGACGTTGCTGGCGCGATTAAGTCCGCTTGTTGATAACAGGGAGCTTATTGCAGAAATATCGAACAAATGTGCAGAATTTATGAGCGAAAACATCGGTGCAACCGACAAAGTAATTAATTTTGTATTTGCAGAGAACCATTTGGAGGGACAGAATGACAGAAGTTAATCAGAGACAGCCGGTTTATATATTCGGGGCGCGACAGATTTCCGTCCAGCCGCCGCTGACAGAGCAATGGATGGATGAGCCGCTGGAATATACGGGCGACTATGTCCGCGCTATTGAGCCTGATTTCAAGCAATATTTGCCGCCGAATGTGTCCCGTCGTGCCGGAGTAATCCTCAAACGAGCCTTGCTGACAGCACGGTTATCCATGCAGGATGCCGGAATCAGCGCTCCGGACGCCATCATTACCGGCACCGGACTGGGATGTATTGAGAACACCGAGATATTCCTCAACGACCTCACCCGGAGCGGCGAGCAACTGTTGAAGCCTACCTGCTTTATGCAGTCAACACATAATACTGTCAGTGCTACTATTGCCATTGACTGCCATTGCAACGGCTACAACTCCACGTATGCTCACAAGGGAATATCATTTGAGCTGGCTTTGCAGGATGCTGTTTTGCAGTTACAGCGTGGCGACATCGCCACAGCGCTGGTTGGCGCGCACGACGAGATGACGCCCGATTATTTTACGCTGTTGAAGCGTAGCGGATACCTTGGTACGGGCGTTTTTGCGGGCGAAACGGCTGTCAGCTTTCTGCTTGGCCGCGAACAGGCGTCTGCGGCCCTGTGCCGAATCTGCGGCTTAACCCTGCAATATTGCCCTTCCGCGGGCGTCGATGAATGGGGCCGTCTGCTTGACCGCTTCCTCGAAGAGCAGGGCATTGACGCCGGCAGCATTGATGCCGTGATGACCGGCCTCAACGGACAGCCCGCCAATGACAGAGTATATCGGGAAATGACGGCCTCCCGTTTCCCGCCGGACAAGCTGTTACATTATAAACATTTATTCGGAGAATCCTACACCGCATCGGCGCTGGGCTGTTATGCCGCCGCTGTATGCCTGCATCAGCGCCGTATCCCCGCATGGCTGTTTGCCGAACCGGGTCAGCCGGAGCATCGCCGCCTGCATAATATTCTGGTCTATAACCAGTTCGAGAACAAGAATCACACTTTTATTCTTTTGGAAACATGTGGAAGATAATCCTTTTTTCAACTGTTCAATGCTTCTTTTTAGCGGGCGGTCAGGTATTCCTGAAATTCGCGATGAATCGTATGGGGGCGTTCCGCTTTACGGGGGCGTTCTTTATGGAACTGTTAGTCAACTGGTGGCTTTTAGCTTCCGGTCTGTGCATGGTGGCTGCGACACTGCTGTGGCTGTACATACTGCGGCATTTCGAGTTCTCCGCCGCCTATCCGATGACCAGTATCAGCTACATTTTCGGCATGCTGGCGGCCATTTTAATCTTCCACGAAGCCGTAACACCGCTCCGCTGGATAGGCGTGGCCCTGATTATGCTGGGCGTCGTCCTGATTGGAATTGAAACAAACGCTAAAATATAATGCCATGAAACACATCTTGATTTTTCTGCTTGCAACTGTTACATTCGAGGCGCCCCCTGACACATCACTGTCGCCTGCCACGCCTGCCCAGCAGCGCCTGATGCTCGAAAAAATCACGCAGGCTTCGCAGTCCATGCAATCGCTGTGCTGCCGCTTTGAGCAGGTGAAAACGCTGTCGCTGCTTGACGACAAAATGCGCTCACAAGGCATGATGTTCTATCGCAGCGATAACTCCCTGCGATGGGAATACACTGCACCATACGTCTATACTTTTGTGCTTCACAACAACAGAGTATTGATGCAGACCGACCGCTCCCGTAATGTGATTGACGTGAAATCAAGCCGCCTCTTTCAGGAAATTGTCCGCATCATGCTTAGCGGCGTCAACGGCAGCGGTCTGGCTGACGACAAGAACTTCTCTGCCCGATTTTTCTACAGCCAAAAGCGCTGGGACGTCATTCTCACGCCGCTGCAAAAAGAAATGAAACAGCTGTTTTCAGCTATAACACTGCGATTTAATGCCAACGACTATTCTGTTGAGCAGGTCGAGATGGCCGAAAAAAACGGCGATACGACCGTTATCACCCTTACCGACAAAAAATTTAACGTGGAAATTGCCGATGAAAAATTCCGGATTGATTAGCCTGCCTGTTATGTGTCTGTTGCTGGCCGGACTTTGCAGCCATGCCCAGACGCCATTCCCGACAGATAAACAGGGAACACAACGATACCGAACCATTATCAGTCATGGCGCAACCGAGTTGAGCGGCCTGCTGGCGGTGAAATTTTCCGCCAACGAATGGCGGGGAACCATGATGAACGAGTTCGGAATAAAAGCTTTCGACTTCATCGCCTCAAAAGGCAAATGCCGACTGAAAAATGTTGTCCCGATGATGAACAAATGGTATATCCGAAAAACCGTTGAAAGAGACCTGCATTCCCTGCTGTGGGATTATCCCGCCGGTAAACAGGTGAAAAACAGGCAATTAGAGATGGATTCCGATGGTGCTTTCCGATTGATAAATACGAAACGAAAAATTACATATTCATTTCACCCCTTTCCTCATGAAACTGATAGATGATTTTTTCACTGTTGCCGATTGCCGTGTTGATGATTCGGGTAGCCTCTATACTATGAACGTGAACGCGGCGCATCCGATTTTCAGCGTCCATTTTCCTGGAAATCCCATCACACCGGGAGTATGTATCGTCCAGCTCATCAAAGAGCTGTGGGAACAGCAAAGCCGGACACAGGCGTTCCTGAAGCGGATTAATAACGTCAAATTTCTGGCAGTTATCAACCCGTTGGAGACGCCGACTGTCCGCGTCAAGCTGAGCATACCGCAATCCGTTGATGGCGGGCACAAAATTTCAGCAACACTCGACTGCGGCGACCGACAATTTGCCAAACTCACTGTTACATTCACTGACCGGCAATGAGTATGTCCAGAATATGCGTTATCATCCCTACCTTTAATAACGGCAGATATTTATCAGGCGTTCTGGATTCGGTACTGCAGTATTCCTCCGATGTGATAGTGGTTAATGACGGTTCAACCGACGGCACCGACGCCATATTGCAGGCCTGTTCTCCGCAAGTTCGTGTGTTGATGTACACGCCTAACCGTGGCAAGGGATATGCTCTGAATGTCGGCTTTACTGCGGCGCTTGCGGCAGGCTATGATTATGCTGTTACGATGGATTCTGACGGCCAACATTCTGCCGCCGACCTGCCCGCATTTTTCGAGGCTGTCGGCAGGATGCCTCAGACCATGCTCATCGGTAGCCGTCGGTTGCGACAGGAAAATATGCCTGAGATGAACACGTTTGCCAACCGCTTCTCGAATTTCTGGTTCACAGTACAGACAGGGCGCCGGTTGCCGGACACTCAAACCGGATTCAGGCTCTATCCGTTGCAGAAGATGCGTGGCATGAGGTCGCTCACTTCGCGATATGAAGCCGAGCTGGAATGGCTCGTCCGTCTGGCATGGCGCGGGGTACGGCAAATACCGATACCCATTTCGGTATATTATCCGCCACAAGGCGACAGAATTACCCATTTCAGGCCTGCTAAGGACTTCCTGCGTATCAGCCTGCTAAACACAGCTTTCTGCTTCTTAGCAATCGTTTACGGCTATCCGGCAATGCTGTTCAGATGGTTAACCCGAAAAATTAACGTTGGGGGTAATAATCCGAAAAAAAATCAAATTCCGTGATATTTTATACCCGTAGCGTTGGATGTATCCGAAAATTATATACCTTTGCGCGCAATTTGGTCGGTTGGCCGAGTGGTCAGGCACCGGTCTGCAAAACCGTACACGGCGGTTCGAATCCGCCACCGACCTCCAAATTGTCTAATCGTGCTGCTATTTTTTTCGCTTGTAGCACGTTTCCAATTCGCAGTAGCGGCATCCGTAAATGTTTTCTTTGACGGCATGTCCGATACCGATGACTCCGCTGATAGACTTTATCGGGGTCATCAGGCAGACATTTGACAGCTCTATTCCGCAGGGGTTGTTATCCAGCAACTTGAACAGTTCTTTTTGTCCCGACAGATGCCATCCGCAATATCCGGGGCTGAAACGTTTGGTATGTTTGAGGGCTCCAATTCGGGTTTCCAATGCAGCTTCCATGCAATCGCCTGCGCTTTCGGCGATACAGCTGCCGATGGCATCGACAACGTAAGTCTTCAACAAATCGCCTTCGCGTTTAACAGCTTCCTGAAATGCCTGAAACGCTGTACCCGCCGTAGCTGCAAACACCGCTATCTGTTCCGCGCCCTGCAATAGCGATGCAAGGATAGCGCCTGTCTGTAATCGGGTTCCATTGCTGAAAACCGCCGCCGAATCATCTGCCGTGCCGTCATAAATGCGGAACGTGTATAGCGGCGCCGCAAAATCAGATATTTCTGACAGCAACGATGACGTCAGCCCGACGATGTATTCATCCGGCGGCTCGTGCCGGTAGCCCATTTCTTCATAAATTTTTTTCGGTGTCAACGAGAGAGCCTCAAAAGTAAGCGAATACTGTTCCATATTTTGACAATTGTTTTTCGGTAGCAAAATTACATAATGAAATTGATTTTATTCATTGTTCCAGTTCAGGTTCATGGGCAGGAACTGTTCGGCCTGTGCCGGATTTATGTTTTTGCGGCGGGCGTAGTGGAGCAACTGGTCGCGGCCTATTTTGTCGAGAGTAAAGTAGTGTGCCTGCGGATGTGCGAAATAGTAGCCACATACGGCGGCGGCGGGAATCATGGCATAGTGTTCGGACAGGGACATGCCGAGGCTTTCGGCATTGAGCAGGTCAAATATGTTGCGTTTTTCGTGGTGGTCGGGGCAAGCCGGATAGCCCGGAGCGGGGCGTATGCCGCGGTATTTTGCATGTAGCAGGGCGTCGAGCGGCAACGCATCGGGGGCATATCCCCAAAATTCGCGCCGTACGCGCTCATGCAGCCATTCTGCCAAGGCTTCGGCTAAGCGGTCGGCCAATGCTTCGAGCATGATAGCGCTGTAGTCGTCGTTTTGAGCGCGGAATATTTTTAACTTATGTTCAATACCAATTCCGGCCGTAACAGCAAAAGCCCCGCACCAGTCGGCAACGCCGCTGTCGGAAGGAGCAACAAAGTCGGATAGACACAGGTTCGGGCTATCGGTTTTCAGCTCTTGTTGCCGCAGGTGGAAGAGGCGTCCGAGTTCGCGGGTGCGTGTTTCATCGGTATATAGCGCGATGTCGTCGCCCACGGCATTCGCAGGCCATATTCCAAATACGGCCGCAGAGCGCAGCCATTTTTCAGCTTCAATGCGGTCGAGCATTTGTTGGGCGTCGTTAAACAGCCGTCGAGCCTGCTCGCCATACTTGGGGGCGTTCATGATGTCGGGATAGCGGCCACGCATTTCCCATACATGGAAAAAGAACGTCCAGTCAATATATGGACGCAACCGGGCAATCGGTACGTCCGGCAGGCGATGGATTCCGGGCTGCGCAGGGGCGGAAAAATTTGCCGGATTCAGGTCGAGTTGCAGACGGTTGCGCCGCGCTTCTTCGACAGACACGTATGTTTTGGGCTTGCGTCGGGCATGTAACTGGCGCATTTGCTCATAATCGGCAACCAGCTCATCCAAAAAGTTTTTGTCGTTGGTAAAGATTGCGGCGGCCACGCCTGCCGCGCGTCCGGCGTCTTTTACGTGAACAACGGGATGCGAATAGCAGGGGGCGATTTTCACGGCGGTATGCACTTTAGAAGTCGTCGCCCCGCCAATCAGCAGGGGGATGTGCATCCGGCGACGTTCCATTTCGGCGGCTACGCCTGTCATCACTTCCAAAGAGGGGGTGATAAGGCCGCTCAGCCCCAGCATGTCGGCCTGTTCGCGCTCCACAGCGTCAAGGATGGCGTCGGTGGGAACCATCACGCCGAGGTCAATAACATCGTAGTTATTGCAGGCCAGCACTACGCCGACAATGTTTTTGCCGATGTCGTGAACATCGCCTTTAACAGTGGCCAGCACTATTTTCCTGCGGGTTGCGGCCTGCCCTTTTGTCTGCTCTTTGTCATTTTCGATGTGCGGCAGCAGCCATGCGACGGCTTTTTTCATCACCCGCGCCGATTTGATGACCTGTGGCAGGAACATCTTTCCGGCGCCGAAGAGCTCGCCCACAACGTTCATGCCGTTCATCAGCGGGCCTTCGATGATGCTGAGTGCGGAGCTGTATTTGCCGACAGCTTCCGCCAAGTCCTGTTCGAGGAAGTCGGGGATGCCCTTAACCATAGCATGTTCGAGGCGTTTTTCAAGCGACTCGTTGCGCCAGTCGTCAATAGCGTTTGCTTTTTCGGGGGCATCTTTCAGCGTCCGTGCAAAGTCGAGCAGCCGCTCGGTGGCGTCGGCACGGCGATTCAGCACGAGGTCTTCGACGCGGGCCAGCAATTCCGGCTCAATCCCGTCATAAATCCGCAACATGCCGGGGTTGACGATGCCCATGTCCAATCCTGCCCGAATAGCATGAAACAGGAACACGGAATGGATAGCCTCCCGCACAGAATCGTTGCCGCGGAAGGCAAACGACACATTGCTCACGCCGCCGCTTGTGCGGGCATAAGGCAGGTTCTGCTTAATCCATCGCACGGCCTCGATGAAATCCACAGCGAAATTGTTGTGTTCTTCCATGCCGGTGCCGATGGTCAGTATGTTGGGGTCAAAAATGATGTCTTCGGGCGGGAAGTCAGCCTTTTCGGTCAGCAGGCGGTATGCGCGGGCGCATATTTCGATGCGGCGGGTAAAGCTGTCGGCCTGCCCTTTTTCGTCGAAAGCCATCACCACGGCGGCGGCGCCGTAAGCCCTTATTTTCAACGCATGTTCAATAAAAACAGCCTCGCCCTCTTTCAGGGAAATAGAATTGACGATGGATTTGCCTTGCAGACATTTCAAGCCGACTTCGATGACGTCCCATTTCGAGGAGTCAAGCATGACCGGCAGACGGGCTACATCCGGTTCGGACGCCAGCAGGTTGAGAAATGTAACCATCTCTTTTTCGGCGTCAAGCATGGCGTCGTCAAGGTTGATGTCAATAACTTGAGCACCGTTGTCGGCCTGTTCGCGGGCTATTGCCAGCGCCTCTTCGTAACGCTGTTCGCGGATGAGGCGGGCGAATTTCCGGGAGCCGGCCACGTTGCAGCGCTCGCCGATGTTCACGAAATTGGTTTCGGGTGTGATGCGGAGCGCCTCTAATCCGCTGAGGCAGGTGATGTGCTGTCGGACGGGGATTTTATGCGGGGTAGCATTTTTGGCAATTGCAGCCAGCAGACGGATGTGTTCCGGCGTGGTGCCGCAGCATCCACCGATGATATTTACTGCCTGATTGTCAAGCAGTTGCTGCATATCGCGGGCCATCTGTTCGGGCGTTTCATCGTACCCGCCAAACTGGTTGGGCAATCCAGCATTGGGGTATGCACTGATGAAGAACGGGGCCTTGCGGGCGAGTTCTTCGATGTAGGGACGCATTTCGCGGGCGCCGAGCGAGCAGTTCAACCCGATACTCAGCAGCTCGGCATGGCTCACGGAATAGAGGAAGGCCTCTACCGTCTGACCGGAGAGGGTTCGGCCACTGGCGTCTGCCACAGTTCCCGAAATCATAACGGGGGTATGCAGTCCCCGCCGTTGGAGACATTCGTTGACGGCCATCAGTGCGGCTTTAGCATTGAGGGTGTCAAAAATGGTCTCTATCAGCAGCAGGTCAACACCTTCGTCAAGCATAGCATCAATTTGCTCGCGACAGGCCTCTTTCATGGCGTCGAAAGTAACAGCGCGGTAGCCGGGATTATTGACGTCGGGCGACATGGACAGGGTCTTGTTGGTCGGCCCGATTGCTCCGGCGACAAAGCGGGGTTTGTCGGGTGTGCGACGTGAGTATTGGTCGGCTGTTTCGCGGGCTATTCTTACGGCTGCACGGTTGAGTGCGGGCACCCATGCTTCCATGTCATAGTCGGCCTGCGAGATGCGGTTGGCGTTGAGGGTATCGGTCTCGATGATGTCGGCGCCGGCATCAAGATATTCGGCATGAATTTGGCGGATAACATCGGGACGGGTCAACACCAGAACCTCGTTGTTGCCGACCAGGTCAGCGCTGACATTTGCCAACTCTGCGTTCCGGAAGTCGCTTTCGGCGAGTCGGAACCGCTGAATCATGGTGCCCATTGCGCCATCAAGCGTCAATACCCGATGCGGGAGAAGTTGTCTAATATCGGTCATTATGGGGTTAGTGTGCCGCTATTTTTTGGGCAATAGTGCGTAATTGTTCTTCCCATTTTTCGGAGAACGGATTGTACGCGATTTCGTGTCGGCCGGTTGAGCTGCCGGTTTTATTAGTAACTGTAACCGAATGTTTACTTTTTTGTGCATCCGATGTTTGCAGGACGGGCTGAACTCCGGGATTACAGTCCCGCAGGAAATATGCTAACGACGGAGCCGCGACTACCTGCTTCTCCGTACCGGTTCCGGCCATCGTTGACCTCAACTCGGCATCGAGCCGGATAAGTTCGTCCATGAAAACGTTCAAATTTTCGATGAATTTTTTCCGTTCTGACGGGAATATCGCGGCTAATGCGCGGAACACTTCCACTGCGATTTTTTTCGCTTCGGCGGGCGACATCCATATATACGGGTTGCTGTCGGCCTGCTCGCCAATCCATTCGGCCTGTACGGAGGTGTCGAACACAAACAGACTGGTGTTGTTCATGCGGATTTTGTCGTTCCATTTCCGCTCAAACGGCAGACGCCCGCTTTGCAGCCATACCGCTGCACGGGCCAACTCCTTGAGGTTGGCTTCCGACACGTCATACGTTTCGGGAGAGGCCTTCTGTGGAACAAGCGTATAAACGGAAACGCTCTCGCCTGCTATCTTCTGCACAAAATACTTCTGTGGCGCAATTGTTACTGCCACAATTGGCCTGCTGTCGGACGACGACTGATTGGGGGATTTACAGCCCCACACTAACGACACAATGGCCGTCGCCATAATTGCTGATTTTGAAATATAGTTCGTAATAAACATGCTATTAGAATTTATCAAAATACAAAGTTATATTTTTTTTGGAAACGCCTCAAAGAAAAAACTGCAAAATTTGGGTTATTGTGATAAAAAAGTTTTATCTTTGTGGCCAATTATGTCAAGAATACTACGGTTATGGACAGAAAACTGAAACGGCTACCTACGGGCATACAGACTTTTGAGCGGATAATCAACGAGAACAGGCTCTACGTTGACAAGACGCAGATGCTAACGGAGTTGATAGACGAGGGAGGGCAGTATTTCTTCGCCCGCCCGCGACGCTTCGGCAAGTCGCTGGCTGTTACTACCCTCGAAGCACTGCTTCAGGGGCGCAAAGACCTTTTCAAGGGGCTTTATGCCGAAAAATGGTTCAAAGAGCGACCTGACTTTAAGCCATGCCCGGTTATCAGCCTCAGTATGAACAAGATAACAACCGAACAGGGGCTTGAGGCGCTAAACTCGTCGCTCTTTAGCCATTTGAAAGAAGTTGCCCGCAATTTAAAGGTTGAATTAGAAGACGGAAAATCCGGCGGTGAATTGTTTAACAGTTTGATAAACAACTTGTACAACAAGCATGACTCGCAAATAGCCATACTGATAGACGAGTACGACAAGCCCTACATCGACTATATAGACGACCCCGTCGGAGCAAATGAAGTACGTAACGTATTAGCAAACCTCTATGTTCAGGTCAAGGCAAACGACAAGTATCTGCGCTTCGTCTTTATGACCGGCATCTCCAAGTTCGCCAAGATGGGTGTATTCTCCAAACTTAATAACCTGACCGACATATCTTTACGCGACAACTATGCGGCGCTGTGCGGCATCACCAAAGACGAACTGCTGGCTAACTTCGATGATTATCTGCATATTACAGCGGAGGAAATGCAGATAACGAAGGAGGAGTTAGTCGATAAGATGGAGTTTCAGTACGACGGTTTCTCTTTTAACGGCAAAATACGGCTCTATAATCCGTATTCTCTTTTACGGTTCTTTGAGGAGAAATATCTCGAAAACTTTTGGTTCGACGGCGGGACGTCAACAATGATGGCAAAATATATACAAACGCATACCTTTACGATTGAGCAGTTTCGCGGTTTTCCGGTGATGCGTGATTTCGTCCGCAATCCTGGAGAAATGGACAGCGCCCCCACCGAAGGTTTTCTGTTTCAGTGCGGGTTCTTGACTTTGCGCGAAGGCACGGTCAAAGATTTTAGCCTCGATTATCCTAATAGAGAGGTGCTTGACGCATTATCACGCTTACTGTCGCAAAAGTTATTGCAGAATAATTATGAAAACCTTACGAATGTGTTGTATTATGCGCTTGATGGCAAGGAAGTGTCAGGCGTAATCAGGTCGTTCAACAGTTTACTCGCCAGCATCCCTTACGACGATTACGCTCAAGCAGTGCAGCAGAGCATAAGACTGTCCAGCCCGATACATGAATGGCTCTATCGTTCAAGCATTTTCGCCTTTGTGCGCGGCTGCGGCTTGAACGTGCAGGCAGAGATGCACACCAATAAAGGTCGTGCCGGCTTGGTAATAAACTACAAGGGGCAAGTCTGGATAATCGAACTGAAAGTGGTCTACAAGGGCGAAGACCCCGCCGTCAAAGCGCAAGAGGCATACAATCAGATATTTGAAAAGAACTATGACAAACCCTTCCGCAGCCCGCTTTGCTTCGGCATGGCTATCGACAACGAGCAGCGGCAGATAACGGAATACACGCCTAAATAATTATATATGAACGAAATATGAGCAATATGTTAAAACTCAGCAAAGTAGAAGACCGCATCATTCGGCTTCGCAACCAAAACGTAATCATTGACAGCGACGTGGCCGCGCTGTACGGCGTCGAGACGCGAGAAGTAAATCAGGCTGTCAAGAACAACCCGGACAAGTTTCCTGTGGGGAAAGGGTATATCTTTGAACTGTCTAAAACAGAGAAAGAGGAGGTTGTCAAAATTTTTGATAACCCCAAGTATAAATTTTTCCCTACTCCGCCCAAAGCCTTCACCGAGAAAGGCTTATACATGCTGGCGACTATCCTGAAAAGCGAAGTTGCTACGGCTACTACCCTCGTAAGGCAAACACACCGTCAAAAAAGAAAAGAAATAACAACTTAATACAGAGGAGGACAAAATTATGGGACTTTTTACACCCGCTTGGAAAAGCAAAAACACAAACAGAGCATTGAAGGCAGTTAAGAAAATCACCGACCAAGAGAAACTTGCGCGAGTGGCATTGGAAGCACTTGATGGTCATGCACGCGAAGCCGCAGTCGAGAAAATAACCGACCTGTCAGTGCTTGCTGAGGTAGCAGGAAACGATCCGTCCAGTTATGTCCGCAAAGCCGCAGTCAGGGAAATAAAGGACCAATCAATCCTTGCAGATGTTGTTAAAAATGATACGGACAGAGATGTCCGCATGGCCGCAGTCAGGAAAATAAAGGACCAATCAATCCTTGCAGATGTTGTTAAAAATGATACGGACAGAGATGTCCACATGGCCGCAGTCGAGAAACTTACCGACCAGTCCGTCCTTGTGGATGTTGCTAAAAATGATACGTCCAGTTATGTCCGCTTTGCCGCAATCAAGAGGATAAACGACCAAACAGTTCTTGTGCATGTCGCAAAAAATGATCCGCATAGTGAGGTTCGTATGGCCGCAGTCGAGAAACTTACCGACCAGTCCGTTCTTGCGGATGTCGCTAAAAATAATACGTACAGTTATGTTCGCAAAGCCGCAGTCAGGAAACTTGCCGACCAGTCCGTTCTTGCGGATGTCGCTAAAAATGATACGGAGAGAAATGTCCGCGAAGCCGCAGTCGAGAAGATTGTCGATCAGGCAGTTCTTGCAAATGTTGTTAAAAATGATACGGATAGAGATGTCCGCAAAGCCGCAGTTAAAAAGATAACCTACCAGGCAGTTCTTGCAGATGTTGTTAAAAATGATACGGATGAGGATGTTCGCTGCGCCGCTGTCGAAAAGATAACCGACCCGGATTTAATAAAACAATTGTTGCTGTTTTGCGCCAAGAA
>JAISSS010000073.1 GCA_031272965.1 Bacteroidales bacterium
GATATTTTGTTGACATATTTTTGATGATTTAAATTATCTGCAAAGATACAAATAATTATCTGATTATCAAAATATTATGACACTTTTTTTAGTGCTTTTTATTTTTAGAGGTGCCCTTAATGAGAAAACTTATCATTAAAAATTTCCCTAAGTGTGCAGTATCGCTACCGGAGCAAGAATGATATTTCCTGATTATATCACGTTATGACTATTATGCTGCCAAACATATATATGAACAAATGTTCTATATATGCAGTTGTTGAAAAGCTATGCCTGACGCAGTACAGTGGCGACATAACAGAACCTCAAAGTTCCCCCTGAAATACCGCATAATCGGGCGGGAACAGCTGACTTATAGCGGGGATGTTGCGGTTAAACAGCCCGAAAACAGAAGCTCCGCTGCCCGACATGAGTGCAAACAGCGCCCCTTGGTCATAGAGCGTCTGTTTTATTCGGGCTACTTCCGGATACATGCTGAAAACGTATGGTTCGAACTGGTTGATGATATTTCCGGGCCACAGCGAAATGGGGAACCGCAGCAGGCGGATGAGGGGAATCCGCAATTGCGCAGGTGTGATGTGGCGGTACGCTTCGGCGGTGGAGCTGTGTATCGGCGGTTTAACGATGGCAATATGCAGGCCGTTGAGAGCTAACGGTATTTTCTGCAAAATTTCGCCGCGTCCCGATGCCAGGGCGGGCTTGCTTTCGATGAAGAACGGGCAGTCGCTGCCCAATTGCAGGGCATATTCGGCAATGCGTTCCTGTGGCAGGTTCAGCCGGAAGATGCTGTTGAGCATCCGCAGGGCTGTGGCGCCGTCTGACGAGCCGCCCCCAAGTCCCGCGCCGGTGGGGACGTTCTTGTGCAGATGAATGGCTATCGGTGGGAGGCTGTGGCGCCCGCTAAGCAGCCGGTAAGCTCTGACCACGAGATTATCTTCGGGGGCGCCTTCTATGGCTAATCCGGTAGAGTGGAAAGAGAACTCATCGGCGGGCACAATTTCGAGGGCGTCGCACCAGGGCGTCGGATAAAATGCGGTGTCAATATTATGGTATCCGTCGGCGCGTTTGCCGGTTATATAAAGGCCGATGTTAATCTTTGTTAATGGATAGGCTATCATTTCGCAAATTTTACCAGGATGTAAATTTAATGTTAGGTATGAGGGATTTCCCGGCACAGCATAGCCGTCAGTTTGGCAAGCGCCTGTTTCATTGCCTGCTCTATTCTGTGATACTCTAATTCTTCTTTTGCCGAATAGACGAACATGACCGCGACATGTCTGCGTTCTGCGGCATTTTGCAGGGCGCTTTTATTGAGGCGGAAGGCTTCTCTCATGCGGCGTTTGAGCAGGTTTCGCTGTACGGCGTGGCGGAAGTTTCGTTTGGAGGTCGAGAAAGCTGCCTGTACAGAGGTGGCAGGTATTTCGCAAGAATCATTCACAGAATAATTTACCCGTAAAGGGTAGGCAAAAAAGGAGTTGCCGCTAACGAACAGCTCGCTGATGGTTTTGCCGCTGCGAAGTCGTTCCTGCCTGCTTAGGGTATAGCGGGGCATTATTCCACTTTCTGGTTATTGGTCTTGATGTATTGTTCGAGCGCCATGGTCATTGATGGGGTTTGTGAGGTGGGCGCTTCGATGTCAAGGCGCAGGCCGGCCTCGGTTACTGCGGCGGCGGTATTATGTCCGAAAGCGGCTATCCGCACGTCATTCTGCTGAAAGTCGGGGAAATTTTTCAGCAGGGATTTTATGCCGGAGGGGCTGAAAAACACGAGGATGTCGTAGTCGAGTTCCTTAATATCGGACATGTCGCTGCTGACGGTCTTGTAGAATATGGCCTTTGTGTATTTGAAGTTTCCCTTGTCGAGCAGTTCGGGGATTTCGGGATTGTGGACATGCGAGAGCGGCACTAAATAGCGCTCGTCCTTATGGCGCTTCATCAGGTCAATAACGGCGCTGAAAGTGCTCTGTCCGTAGAAGATTTTACGCTTCCTGAACACGATATACTTTTGCAGATAGAACGCGGTGGATTCCGAAATGCAGAAATACTTCATGTTATCGGGAACTGTTACGCGCATTTCGGCACAAATCCTGAAAAAGTGGTCTATTGCCGTCTTGCTGGTGAATATAACTGCAGAATGGTCCAATATCTGAATCCGCGTTTGCCGAAATTCCTTGACCGTTATGCCTTCGACCTGAATAAACGGGCGGAACTCCACATGGACGCCCGTCTTTTCCGCAAGGTCGGAATATGGATTTTTAGCCGAATCGGGTTGCGGCTGTGAAACCAATATCTTCTTAATTTTTGATATATCAGTCATTTATCTTATCCTAAATTGAACTCCGTCACCAATTTGTAAACATATAGCAACGGTACTGCTTCTAAAGTGCAAAGATACAAAATTAAGTAAAACAGAGAGAAATTTTTTCGCAGTAAAATTTTTATGCCGCGTGAAAGAGTTATGATTTTTGCGCAAACAAGCATCGCGATTCCGACAAGCATCACTATTTCTTTGTTCACTGTCGGGCTGAAGGCGGCGACTAAACACACCGGTAACAGGCCGACAGTTAGAACCCGGTTATAGATATCCGTATTGTATAGATATTCCCGCGTATCCGGCAGGCTGGAACATACATTGGCCTGAATAAACCACAGCAGCCTGCGCAGCAGGAAATAGGCCATTATTCCGCAGGTATATATGAGATAGCCCGTAAAACCGGCGAACGGCAGAATACCGAAGGTCTCCGAGAGCTGGTAAAAAAACAGCCCGCCGACGATATAAAACAGCCCGTCCATCTGGACTGCGGCATGTAGCAGGTTGATAGAGCGCTCATTAAACATCTTGGCGGTGGCCGTGAAACTTACCGACGCCAAAAACAGGCGGTGTATGTAACGGGTAAATACTATCCGCACGATGACTAACAGGAGCATGGCGAGGATGAACACGCCGGCTTGCCAGTCGGTGGAGCGTCGGGCATTCGGATATGCCGATAGGATGAGGGTGTTATGTGCGCGAGCAGGTGCGGTTGCGGTCAGCGTTGCCACGGATACGGGTTCCACCGGCTCTACTCTGGGCAGACGCATTCGTGTTGGCAGGCGCACCTCTGTAGGTTCTGTACGGGGTGCAACAAGCTCCGGTATTGCCAGCAACTGCGTAGGTTCTGCCTCTATCCGCACCTGCCCCGGCTGCTGAAGCAGCACCGGTACGGCGCTTTTTATCGTCGTGGAATCCTGATATGCAATCATTATGTAATTTTTACCGGCAAAACTTACGGTGTTTTTCGTTTATTTATTTCGTCGCGTATGGCGGAAGCGCGTTCATAGTTCTCATTTAATACGGCCTCGTTGAGCAGTTCTGTGAGGTCTTTCAGGCTGAACTGACTGAATTCTCCTTCGTTGGGGTGCGTTTCGGTAACAATACCGGCCTTCTCCAATACTGCAGGCGTGGTATATATGGGGCATCCGAAGCGCACGGCCAGCGCCACGGCATCGGACGTGCGGGAATCCACGCGTATCTCCGTACCCCCATGCTGACATATTAATTCGGAATAAAAGATGCCCTTCTGTAGCCGGTTAATCAGCACTTCCGTAATCGTGATTCCGAAAGCGTCAGCTATAGTCTTTATAAGGTCATGCGTAAAGGGACGGGACGGCACAATCCCCTCCCAAATCATCCCGATAGACTGGGCTTCAACAAACCCAATAATGATTGGTATCCGGCGGGGGCCATTTTCCTCGCCCAACACCAGGGCATAAGCACCCGTCTGCGTCTGGCTGACAGATATGCCCAAAACATTAAGTCGTATCTTATCCATCACTGTATTATCTGCCGCAAAGGTAATAATATTTTCTATTGAACAATAAAAAAAATATCAACATTTTATCCGCAGAAACGATTCTTAATATGGACGTTATTGAAACTTTAATGTAATATTCATATAACATTACGGCCTGAAAGAGAAGAATCGGGAAATTTTCCCTTGCATTATCGCGGAAAAAAAATTACTTTTGTGTCCATATTTATTGATTATGAAGCAACCATTTTACTACTTCGGCGCCGGTGTGAAGCTCCGATACAGCCTCGACAGGGCGGAGTTCTGCATAAAGTTCAGCGTGTTGCCCACCATAGAGCAACTCCGGCAAATAGTAGCCTGCGCCCCTGAAATGCTGATAGCCCACGACTGGGCCGATGCGCTCGCCGGACGGGGTATTAAAGACCCCGTATTATATATCTTCAGCGACAGCCAGGAGGATACTATTCAGGACAAGATACGGGCCGCATACGGGACCGCTGACGATGCCATAACAGCCGCCCCCCACAATGCTCCGGTCAGGCAGGAACTGTTTGCCGCTTTCGACCGCGACACTGACCGGTGGCTTCTTCGGGCACACAGTATTTGCCCCATTCAGGCTGTAGCCCGCAGTTTCAGCCCCTACGACAACCTCTCCGAATGGCACCGCGACAGCGTCAGCAATATCGACGCCCTGTTAGAGTGTTGGAAAAATGAACCCAAAGACGACTATCAGGACCGCGACGACTTCGAATGGCTGTTCCGAATTATCCATCAGGCCGCCGAAAATGTCGGCATGAAGATAAAATATGATATTGACGATATCTTCCCCCTCTTCGGGGAAGACGATATGTCGCAGTCTGTTTTTACCGAATACGATTAACTTCAGCGATGCTCAGCAGAAGTCAAATAAAGCACATAAATTCATTATATACTAAGAATGCCCGCAATGATGCGAAACTTTTTCCTGTTGAGGGCGACAAGCTGGTAGTGGAAGCCCTGCAGTCGGGGTTCGTGGTGGAGACACTGTTCGCTACGGGGGATTTTCTGTGTGCCCATCCTGCACCGCATGCTCGGGAGGTCATCGAAATTACTGCCGCCGACTTACAGCGCATCAGCCGGATGCAGACGCCCCAACATGCGCTGGCATTGGTGCGGATGCGTCGTCCCGTCTTCGACATCCGGCGCCTGACAGACCAGTTGATGCTGGCGCTCGACTGTGTTCAGGACCCCGGCAATATGGGCGCAATAATCCGCATTGCTGACTGGTTCGGCCTACGGCACATAATAAGCTCGCCCGATTCTGCCGACTGCTATAATCCCAAGGTGGTGCAGGCCACTATGGGCTCTGTGTTCAGGGTTCAGGTATGCACAATGCCGTTATCCTCGCTACTCGATGCGGCGGTCAGCGCCGGAATACCCGTTTATGGGGCCTTCCTTACCGGCGCAAACATCTACTGCACACCGCTCTCGCCGAATGGGATATTAGTGATGGGCAATGAGGGCAACGGAATTTCGCCTGCCATAGCCGGGCTTATTCCGCATCGTCTGCTTATTCCCTCATTTACGGGGACAATGGCAGGCCCTGAATCGCTGAACGTCGCGATGGCTACCGCTGTATGCTGTTCGGAATTTCGCCGTCGCCTGCCATAAACTCCCATAACTGTTCCTATTTAATCTTTCGCGGTCCTTTGTCGGTTACGCGCCACAGGTATTCCTGCTGGCCGGTGCGGGAATGTGCATTGCTGTGCATGTGCGCCATAACCCCTTCGTCCATAGCCACAATAGTGTTTTCCGGCAAATACAGGAACAGATGCACCTCTTGGAAGCTCCAGCGGTCAGGCGGGCTGACAGAGAACAGGTCGGGCAGTTGTAGCAGCGTATCGTTGATGGCAACCTGATAGCCAATTCCGGCGAGCTTGTCGAAGGCGTCCGGCTTGCTGCGTCCCAGCGCTCTCCGGCGTATTTCGAGCAATGCCTGCCCGTTTCTGCTGTGACAGATGTTTAATGTCGGCTCTCCAAAAAAGCGCTGCTGGCTTTTGTCGAAATAGAGACCGGTTACGGCATTGTTTGACAGCTTCATGTTCGCAGAGACTGTTTGCAGGTGCAGGGTATCGGTAACCGGCACTGTAAAGGTCTCCGACATGCTGTTCGGGTTGGTGAAATGGCGCATTTCCCGAAGGCTTATGCCGACGATGCCCATAGCGGACCCGGCCCACAACGCAGCAAGCAGGATATGCGTCATGCGGTTGCCGGTCTTAAACGGACGGATGAGCTGCGCCCCCCAGAAGAGACAGGCGGCAACGGTCAGCAGGATGAACACTACACTGCAAATCATGAAAATCTGGTAGGAAGAGGCCGAAATGATGTGCCGCAGCATCTCCTCGTATGCAAGGAAATCCCATTTTACAACGTCGCGGAACAGCACGTCCTGCAGGCACGTCCATACAATGAACGCAACGAGCAGCATCAGGCCTGCAACAATGAGTTTGAGCCCGATAACAAGGACGACAATCCGCAGCAAAATCCGGCAAAATCTGCCAAGCGCACTGTCAACGTCTCTGAAGAACGTCTGCACAGGCGAGCCGGTATCGAGGCTGTTGTCTTTAACGGACTGCTCAATGTTGGTGATGTTCACTTCTTTGCCATACATTTCGAGCTTTTGTGCAGTTGTTTTTGCTAACGGGATAACTGCCCACAGGACGAGGTACAGTATTGGCAGCCAGTGGATGAAAAAAGTGGCGACAATCAGGGCAATCCGCAGTATAGCCGGAGACATTCCGAACCAGGTTGCTATTCCGCCACACACGCCGCTGATGTACCGCTCTGCGGGGTTCCTGAAGAGGCGACGGGCGGTGCGGCGGGGTGCGCATGGCTGGGCTTCCGTGTTGGCGCTTTCATCGACGCCGGCAATTGCAGCGGGCGTTCCAAGTGTACTGATGATTGCGTTCACGTCGGCGATAGTGATTGCGGTGGCGGCCCCGCCCGGTCTTTCGGTGAACAGCTCGGCGATACGGGCCTCGATGTCGGCCACAATCTCGCTGCCATCCTTTTCTCTGCTGAAATAGGCCTTCAGCGGTTCCAAATAGTCGGATAGTGGCTTGAAAGCATCCTCTTCGATGCCGAAAATGATGCCGTTAATACAGATATTAAATACGTTTTTCATGCGAATGTGTTTTTTCCGGTTGACGAATTTTGATGACAGAATCGCCTAAATCCTGCCATGCGGTGTCGAGCTCGGCGAGCAGCTGGCGGCCGGCGTCAGTTATGGCGTAGTATTTACGGGGTGGCCCCTGTGTGGATTCTTCCCAGCGGTATGCCAGCCAACCCGCGTTCTTTTGCCGCATCAGCAGCGGGTAGAGCGTTCCTTCCACCACAATCATCTGCGCTTCTTTCAGGCGACGGATGATGTCGGACACGTATGCGTCGCCTTCCGACAGTACCGACAGGATACAGTATTCCAGCACCCCTTTACGCATCTGAGCCTTGGCATTTTCGAGATACTCGTTCATGATGTCAGGGCATGTCTAATGGTTTTTGCGGGACAATAACCCACATGGCGATGTAAATCCACAGCCCCAGCGAGCCGAAGAATCCTGCCAGCACGAATACTACCCTGACCATCACCGGGTCAACGTCGAAATAGTCGCCCAGACCGGTGCATACCCCGCCCAGAATCTTGCCGGTTGTGCGTCGAAACAGCCGCTTGCCCGTCAGTGGGTTGTTCCACGTGGACTGCGTATAACCCAGGCGGTGGAGCGCATCCACCACATCAGGGTAGGTGATAACCGCCTTGCCGCCGCTGAGACGCTGTTCTAATTCGGCAGCAACCGCCGCCTCCTGCACTTGCCCGCTTTGCAGCGCCGTTTGCAGATATCCGCAAGCATCTTCCTCTATCTGGAATAACTTGCCATTCAAATGAACTGAAATGACTTTTTTCATGGTTCTAATAAAATTAAGTATTTAACGATGCAAAGATATGGTGTGTTTTTTAATACCATGTATAACATAGTACCGTTTGACATCAAATATTAGTGTGATTTAATGAAAAAATAACATTGCAGGGTCAAATTAGGCAATAGTCGGTGAACGCTACTCTGCCTGACGCTCTGTCCATCTGTTTCTTTATACCTTCATCTTAGCAGCCGGTGTTGATTGAAGTCAGTATTGACGCAGAATCTGTTTATTGTACCTTTGTGATAAGACATTCCTTTTTATAAAAGGCGATTCCGTATTTGCGGAAGTCGGTATAGCCGTCTCGCGATTGGACTTCACTTCGTAGTCGCCCACTTTTACGAACAAGGCAGTCAGGAAGCCATGATAGTAGCTTTCGGCATTGTCGAAGTAACTGATTGACTTCATCAGCATGGTTGACAGATGCTTTTGGGCAGTCTCTTTGTCGCCCGCTATCAGCGCACGGACAAATTCCTGCGGGATGTCGCTCTGCTCAACTGTTGCGTCAAACCATTGACTAATCTGGTCATGATAGACAGTAGCGACCTCCGTATTGGGGATGGCAAGCGTGAAATAGCGTTTTTTACCTTTAAAGCTCTCGCTCACCTTCTTCAGGTAGCCGGTGAAAAACAGGAAGTTCCAAAAATTTGTCCTGAAGATGTTAGCGGCACCAATTGTCGAAAAGGTTCAGCCAAAAAGTCCTGTGCTCAGTCCTCAATCTGGCTGAGCATGGCGTCGCGTTCCTTGAGGAATACGGAGAGCTTTTCTACGGGGCTGCGGGTGATTGCGATGCGTCCCGACCGCACAAACTGCGTACAGTTAAAGTCCTTGCTGAGCTTGGCAAAGAGCGCCTGTGTTTCGTCAGTATGGCCGGTTTTTTCAATCACGGCATACTGGTTGTTGATTTCTAAAATTCGGGCGCCCGATTCGCGCACTAATGTTTCAACCACATTGTTGCCGTTAAGCAGGTATTCTGACGGCACTTTATAGAGCGCAATTTCTTGATATATAAGACTTTCGTTAGTATTGTAATATGCTTTCAGCACATCAACCAGCTTGTCTAACTGGGCTACTACGCGCTGCACCCGCTCTTCGGTGTCGTTGACCACGATGATGAACTTTGAGATGCCCTGGTATGCTGACGCCGAAACTGTGAGACTCTCGATATTGATTTTGCGTCGCGTAAAATTAATAGTTATGCGGTTAAGCAGTCCGATGCTGTTTTCGGAAAAGATGGTAATATTAAATTCCTTTTTCATGGTGGATGTCATTTTATTGAGGAATTATCGAGCAATATGTCTGATACGGATGCGCCGGCCGGCACCATTGGAAACACGTTGTCTTCCTTTTCTACGATGGCGTCGAGCAGATAGGGGCCGTCGTGTTCGAGCATCCGGCGGACGCCTTCTACTAGTTCGTCGCGGTGGCTGACCTTGTGGGCGTCCATGCCGAATCCGTTGGCAATCATCACGAAGTTGGGGTTTTGCAGCTCGGTAAACGAGTAGCGTTTGTCGAAGAACAGTTCTTGCCATTGGCGGACCATTCCGAGGAAATTGTTGTTGAGCAGGATGATTTTAATAGGCAGTTTATTTTGCACCATAGTTCCCAGTTCCTGCACAGTCATCTGGAATCCGCCGTCGCCGACGAATACTACGACGGTGCGGTCGGGCGCGGCGAGTTGGGCGCCGATTGCGGCAGGCAGGCCGTAGCCCATGGTTCCCAGGCCGCCGGAGGTTACGCAGCTGCGCGAGCGGCGGAAGCGGAAATAGCGGGCGGCCACCATCTGCTGCTGGCCGACGTCGGTAACGAGGATGGCGTCGTCGTGGGTCATCTCTGACACCATGCGGACAACTTCGCCCATTGTCAGCCCGTCTTTTGCGGGATGCAGGTCTTTGGAAATTACGCTGTCGAACTCTATTTTGTCGCAGGCGCGGAATTCGGCGAGCCATGCGTCGTGGCTGTTTTTGTGGACCGCGGCGGTGAGCAGTGGCAGCGTCTTTTTGACATTTCCCAATACGGCCACATCCGTTTTCACGATTTTATTGATTTCGGACGGGTCGATTTCGAGGTGAATAATTCGGGCATGGCGGGCGTATGATTTCACGTCGCTGGTAACGCGGTCGTCGAAGCGCATGCCGATGGCGATGAGCAGGTCGGCCTCGTTGGTCTTGATGTTGGGGCCATAGTTTCCGTGCATTCCCAACATTCCCACGTTGAGGGGGTGGTCAGTGGGCAAAGCGGAGAGGCCGAGCAGCGTCCATGCGGCAGGGATTCCCGTTTTTTCGATGAACGCCTGCAGTTCGGCTTCGGCTTGCGCCTGAATGACGCCCTGGCCGAGCAGTACCATGGGCTTCTGAGCCGCGTCAATGATGGCCGCCGCCGATTTTATATTCCCGGTTTGCGTTGGTTCCACCGGATATTCCGGAATATACGAGCGTATTTTCCGGCATTTTTTATAACAGAAGGCGTCGATTTTCTGGAACTGCGCATCTTTGGCGATGTCGAGCAGCACCGGTCCGGGACGGCCTGACTGGGCGATATAGAACGCCTTTGCGATGGCCTCCGGAATCTCGTCAGCGCATGTAACCTGATAATTCCACTTGGTAACGGGCATTGAAATTCCCACCACATCGGATTCCTGAAACGCATCGGTGCCCAGCATCGGCGAGGCCACCTGTCCGGTGATGCACACTAACGGCACAGAATCTATCATGGCATCGGCGATGCCGGTGATGAGGTTAGTGGCGCCCGGACCGGACGTGGCAAAACAAACTCCGGCCTTCCCTGATACTTTGGCATAGCCCTCGGCGGCATGTACAGCGCCCTGCTCGTGCCGCGTGAGGATGTGCGTAATCTTGTCCTGATAGTCGTACAGCGCATCATATATCGGCATAATGGCGCCCCCAGGATACCCGAAGATGGTGTCAATGCCTTCCTCCAATAAGGATAATATAACGGCCTGCGAACCTGTAACTGACTTTACCATAATGTTCTACTCTATATTTCGTTTTTTTCTTTTGCCTGTTTTTAATTCAATAGACGGTGTAACGGCGCCCTACTAAAATGAAAAAGCCATTCCCGCGGTGAGAATGGCTACAACCAACGCCGACAGCCTCACCTCGCAGGCAATATGCCCACGACCACAAGGTTATCCACGTTGAGTATGTTAGCCGAAACATTCATTTACTACTAAAATTAAATTCGGCACAAAAGTATAAAGTTTAACTGTATCCGCCCTCATTTTTAATCATAAAAATAACAAAAAGGTAAAAAATTCATATACAGATGCCCTAACCTTGTGAAAACTTTACGAACAGTTTTTACTGAACGGCTCCACTATCGTTTAATTGGTAACTGTTAAAACGAGGATGGATATGGATGTTTTAGACGGCTTTCGGGATTGCAGGCAGGACAATCGGGAATACAAATTCTTAACCCTGCAATTGAATACGGCGCTCAATAAGGGTATTCCTGTGCCCGGAGCCGTTATGTCTGCGAATAATTGCGTTAAAAAAATATAAATCGGTCGAGGACGTATAAAGAATGTATATCTTCGCAGCCAAAATCGGTTTTCAGATGACAAAAGAGAGATATACCTTATTGAATAACAGTTTTGGATGGCTGGCGTTTCTCATTGCGGCAGTTACTTATTTGTTAACACTTGAGCCGACCGCCAGTTTTTGGGACTGCGGTGAGTTCATCGCCACATCTTGGAAGTTGCAGATAGGGCACCCTCCGGGGGCGCCGTTCTTCATGTTAGTGGGGCGCTTCTTCAGCCTGTTTGCCCCTGACACTGCTCACGTGGCGCTGATGATAAACACTCTCTCCGGCTTGGCCAGCGCGTTTACCATACTGTTCCTGTTCTGGACGATTACGCACCTGGCTCGCAAGCTGGTCGGCACGGACACGCCCACAGTGGCTCAAACCATTGCCATATTGGGCAGCGGCATGGTCGGCGCTCTGGCCTACACATTCTCTGACACCTTCTGGTTTTCGGCGGTAGAGGGCGAGGTTTATGCCTCCTCATCGCTGCTGACAGCCATCGTATTCTGGGCTATCCTTAAATGGGAGAACGTGGCCGACCAGCCTTATGCCAACCGCTGGTTAGTGCTTATTTTCTACATCACCGGTCTGTCAATCGGCGTCCATCTGCTGAACCTGCTGGCGATACCCGCCATCGTGCTGGTCTATTACTTCCGGAAATATCCGGTAACTACCAAAGGAATTATCATCAGTCTGGCAATATCGGTAGCCATTTTGGGATTCATTATGGGCGTGTTCATCATGGGAATCGTAAAGGTCGCCACATGGTTTGAACTGCTGTTCGTTAACGGCTTCGGCCTGCCTTATAATACCGGCGTTATAATCTATGTGATTGCTCTGCTTGGCCTGATTGTGTGGGGCATAAAATATACTCTTGAGAAGCAGAAAGCATTGTGGAACACCATCTTGCTGTGCTTCACCATGATGCTTGGCGGCTATTCCTGCTATGCCATAGTGGTTATCCGCTCATTAGACAACCCCCCGATGGACCAGAACAGTCCCGACAACGTGTTCACGCTGCTGAGCTATCTTAGCCGTGACCAATATGGCAGCCGCCCCTTGTTCTTCGGCCAGTATTATAATTCGCCGGTAGCGAACTGGGAGGAGACCAGCCCGTATTATGTGAAAAAAGACGGGAAATATGTGATTGCCGACGTGCGTTCCCAGCCCGTTTATGACGAGCGCTTTACGGGATTGCTGCCCCGCATGTGGAGCACCGAACATGAACGCGACTACAACGCATGGGTTGACATCAAAGGGACGCCTGTGCCATATACCGACCGCAACGGCGAAAGACAGGTCATCCGCAAGCCCACTTTCTGGGAAAATGTTCGCTTCTTTGTCAGCTATCAGGCGATGCACATGTATGTCCGCTATTTCATGTGGAACTTTGTGGGCCGACAGAACGACGTGCAGGGGCACGGCGAAATCAACAACGGCAACTGGATTAGCGGCATTGACTTCCTCGATGCACCCCGCGTAGGCCACCAGGACATGCTGCCGGAAGACATGCAAAACAAGGCACATAACACCTACTTCTTTCTGCCCCTGCTGCTTGGCCTGGCCGGATTGTTCTTCCAACTGAACCGGAGCCAGCGCGACTTCTCGGTGGTTGCCTTGCTGTTTATCCTCACCGGAATAGCCATCGTGGTCTATCTGAACCAGACACCCCGCCAGCCCCGCGAAAGAGACTACGCCTATGCAGGCTCGTTCTACGCTTTCGCGATATGGATAGGATTGGGAGTGCTGGCTCTGTGGTCGTGGCTCTCCGGCAAGCTGAAAAGCCGTATGCAAGATAACATCGCTGCCGCGGGCGTCGCCGTGCTGTGCCTGCTGACAGTCCCCGCCAGAATGGGCGCCGTCAACTGGGACGACCACGACCGCTCTAACCGCTACACCGCCCGCGACTTCGGCGCCGACTACCTCAAAACATGCGAAAAAGACGCCGTGATTTTCACCATGGGCGACAACGATACTTTCCCGCTCTGGTATAACCAGGACGTCGAGGGATTCCGCCTTGACGTGCGCGTATGTAACCTGAGTTACCTGCAAACCGACTGGTATATCGACCAGATGAAACGACAGGCATACGATTCGAAGCCGCTGCCGATATCATTCGCTCACGACGATTATGTACAGGGCACCAACGACGCCATGGCCATATATCCCGACCCGCGTCTCAAGAATGGCGCCGAGTTGAAAAAAGTGCTGGAATACGTCCGTAAGAATCACCCGCGTGCTTTCCCGACCGACAAGCTGTTTATCACCGTTGACAAGGAGGCCGTAAAACGCAATAAAGTGGTGCCGGAAAGCATGTACAGTCAGATTGTCGATACAATATGGATTGACCTGTCCGGTAAACAGTGGATATCAAAAGACCAGCTGATGGTGCTCGACATCGTGGCTAACAGCTGTTGGGACCGCCCCGTGTATTTCGCCACCACCGTAGGCCGCGAGAACTTCGTGGAGCTGTACAGATATTTCATGCTCGAAGGATTCGCCTACCGCTTCGTGCCGATACGCACCGAGCCGGACATGATGCGCCTCGGAATCATCAACACCGACAAGCTGTATGACATGCTGATGCACAAATATGCCTACGGAAATATGAACGACCCGAAGGTATATATCGATGAAAATAATGAGCGCATGATGATGAACATCCGCAACAACTTCTACTGGCTGGCTGACGAACTCGTAAAGCAGGGCGCCGAATTTGAAAAGCTTGATTCTATCGCCGACGACAGCGCCCTGAAAGCGGCCGCCACAGAACGCTATGCCAAAGCCACAGAATCGCTCGACAGGCAACTGGAACTGCTGCCCCAAAAGATGCTGCTCGACTGGTACGGCCTTAAAACCGTCGAACTCTATTATGCCGCTCACCAACCCGACAAGGCACAGACACTAAGCGACAAGCTCATGACCTCCGTCTTCGGACGCCTCGATTATATGCTGGCACAAAACGACAACTTCTTCTACGCCGGAAGCGACGACTATAAAGACAGCCTCGCTTTCCTGCGGGAACTGGAAAGAATCGCGGAAAAATATGCCGCCACAGAAGCTGCCCAGAAGCTCAAAGATGCTTTCGCAAAATACGTTAATCAATACCAGTTGCGGTAATGCGCTTTGACGACCCACGAGTACAGCTGCCGGAATGGATTACTCAGTGTTTTCCGGCAGCAGTTTGGCGTATGCCGGACACCGGCAAAACGGTCTATCTCACCTTCGATGATGGCCCTGTGCCCGAGGTCACACCTTGGCTGCTGGATTTATTGAAGGAGCAGGATATCAAAGCCTGCTTTTTCTGTGTGGGTGAAAATGTCAAAAAACATGCAAATATTTATCTGCGCATATTAAGAGAAGGACATCTGACCGGAAATCACACGTTTAATCACCTCGTCGGGCTGAAAACTACTGTCAAAGAGTATGTTGACAACGTGGAACTGGCCGCACGATATATAAAGTCGGCGCTGTTTCGGCCCCCGCACGGGTTTTTGCGACGCGGGCAATACCAAATCCTGTCCGGACGTTACCGCATCATCATGTGGGATGTGGTCAGCTGTGATTACCGGCGGACGCTTACCCCTGTCCATGTCGTGGATAATGTTATGCAGCACGTGCGCCCCGGCTCCATTATTACCTTCCATGATTCACTGAAAGCCGAAAGAAACCTGCGCATAGCCTTGCCGGACGTCATCAAAAAACTTAAGGAAGAGGGCTATTCCTTCGGAACCCTGCAAAACCTGAAAGCCCCACGAATATTAACCGCTGAATACTGAAAAAATGGAACAACTGAAGAAATGGGACGTGCTGTCGAGCGAATATCTGTTCAAAGAGCCGTGGTTTACTGTCCGGCGAGAGACCGTAGCACTGCCCAATGGCAACCGTATCCCCGCCTACTATGTACTGGAATATCCCGAATGGGTCAATGTTATCGCTATCACCCGCGACAGCCAGTTCGTATTTGTACGGCAGTATCGCCATGCCTTAGGCTGTACCTGCTATGAGCTGTGCGCAGGCGTATGCGAGGCCTCTGACCCCTCACCAATGCACGCGGCTAAACGCGAGCTGCTCGAAGAAACCGGATACGGAAATGGCGTCTGGGAAAAATATGCCGAACTGTCGCCAAACCCCTCCACAATGACCAACCTCTCACACAGCTTCATCGCCCGCGATGTGGAAATTGTCAGCGCCCCGCATCCGGAAGCCACAGAAGACCTCTCCGTGCACCTGCTTAGCCTTGAACAAGTACGAGCACTGCTCGAAACCGACCAGATAAAACAGTCGCTTATGGCCGCTGTCCTCTGGAAATATATCGCTCACCTGTAAAAATCCTGAAAACACAATGCTCTGAGAGACAGACTTTTTAACTGCTACTCAATTGTTAATCCCGCATAATTCCAAAACGTACCGACGCAAAAAAAATTACAGGATTCGGATTATTTATATTATCTTTGTCCACTTATTTTATTATAAAACGAAGGTATTATGAATAGTTATAACAGTAAAAAAGAGTATTTCCCTGAAATTGGGAAGATTAAATTTGAGGGGAAAGAAAGTAAGAACCCCCTCGCATTTCGTTATTACGACGCCGAGAAAGTGGTTTACGGCAAGAAGATGAAAGACTGGTTCAAGTTCTCGATGGCGTGGTGGCACACCCTCTGCGC
>JAISSS010000036.1 GCA_031272965.1 Bacteroidales bacterium
GCAACAAGGTAGTTTTCCGTCCCGGAACAGACCTCAAAGAGATGCAGAACAACCTGAAATACGAAAAGGCATAAACCGTTTGCCCGAAAGGTATATACTTTTTCAGGGAAATGTATATACCGTTTGGGGTATATGTATATACGATTTTTAATAAACGAATAAGCGAAAACAGGAAACGTAAAAATCATTATGGCTGACAATAAAATCGACTACGTTATTTTAGAATCGTGCAACGAACAACTCGAGTTACACAGAGGCAGAGGCGGATACGCTTGGAAAGGGCAAAAAGGCAAAAAACTTGAATGGATTTTGCCCGTCAAAGTGCAAAACAACGCCGACGAAATTCTTAAAACTATATACAACCTGCCCGAATGGAACAGCGTAGGCAAAGGCAACGAATGCAGTTTGGACAGCAAAGAGTTGCGCTCGGCTATCTGGCAAAAAATATTTCCCCTCATTTCGATAAAGCATTTGCCCAAAGTGAATGAGTACGGAAATATGACCGACTTGGAACGAATGAACAAAACACGAACCAAAGGCAGATACAACGACGACGAAGATATGATTTCCATTGAAAGCGACGAGTGTTACACCTTTTACGAAGACGTGGAAACAATAGCCAATCATTTTGGCGCAGAATATTGGAAAAACAAAGTCGTGTATATGAACTGCGACGATGCAGGACAGTCGGCTTTCTGGATTTATTTTTACAACAACTTTGCACGTTTAGGATTAAAACAAATTATTTCTACTCATTACGACGGCTCAAAATTGGACTTTTCCGGCTCGCTGTTTGAAAAACAGTGGAACGAATACGATGGTTTTATCGTAAAATATGATGGAAAACGGCTTGTAAGAATACCGCCCGTAGGAGGAAAATCAAATTTTCACGGCTCATATTCCGATAAAGAATGTATGGAAATTGCTAAAAACCAAGTCGATGTTATTATTACAAACCCGCCGTTCTCAAAATTTGAACATTTCTATAAATGTATGCAATCAACAGGGAAAGACGTTATTTGTTTGGGTAGCGGTACGGCTGTTCAATATAAATGGACGGAAGCATTGTGGAAAAATAAAAAAATATATGTCCTCAATTGCCGATTCGATTGGTTTTTGACGCCGACTTACAAGAGAAAAAATGCTCTTGCTTTTGTATTTACCAATATACCCCAAAATCATACAACAGACAAGATAAAGCCTTTAAACGAAATACCCAAACATTTCTACGATGAAACAGGAATGCTTGTCGTAGATAATTTTGTTCCCGACGACTATTATAAACCGTTTGCAATTTCAACAAAACCGATTAAAAACGGCATATTAAACAGCGGTTACAAACTATTGCAGTGCAGTTTTCGCCCTGTTGTAGATAACAAATATAAATTCAAGCGGACAATAATTATCAAGGAACTCACCGCCAAAGGCAAACCAAATACTGAATTTGACAACATAAAATTTGAAGAAGCAAAAATCAAAAAAAACAAACAAGGGAGGTTGTTTTCAAAATTATGAAATTGCCTGCGCCGAACTTCCGTTTCCTGCGGATATATCCCTTCGTTGATTTTCAATTCCTGCCCAACTGCCAAGCCCAAACCGTTAACCGTCAGCGAGCGACAGCGCAGTGAGAAACGAAAACAGAAAAAATTGAATTGTTACAATGAGCAAAGACAGCGTAATTGATTTGCTGAAAAAAGCGGAACAAATAAATGTTGATTTGTGGCTTGACGGTGGTTGGTGAGTGGATGCACTTTTGGGACAGCAAACACGACCACATAATGACATAGACATTTTTATCCAAAGGAAAGATAAAGAAATATTTACAAAGATGTTATGTGCAAATGGGTTCCGTGAAACTAAAATGGAATACACCACCGCAGACCACACGTGCTGGTGCAGTTCGGACAATCGTATTATAGACCTTCACGTGTTTGAGTTTGCCGAAGCGGGAACACTGTAATCGTCGGCAGGCGGCTCCTGCTCGGCGGCTAAATATTTGCACAGACGGTTGGTCTGGCGCGTAACTTCTTTTGCCGACGCTCCGGCAAGAACTCCAAGAATACGGTACGGATTATTTAATATAATGTCCATTCGTGAAACAATCCTTTTTCTGTTATCCAGTTCACACCGTCCAATATGACATGTCGAAACATCGTATTTCAATTATAAACCACTATGTATCAACTGCTTATAACAACAGTACAATCGTGCGGCTGTCCCAGGAAAGGAACGTTTTTTGGGACACTGGAAATCACTAATTTTGAACATAATTTCATTTATTAGCTTTAATAATGTTAAGAGAATTAAACTGTTGATTATCAATATATTACCATAACAGGCAAAAATTTTTTCATCCTTTTTGCACATTGTATCCGAATAATATTTAACGTTGTAATCTGTTTCAGGAAACGTTCCTTTTTGGGACACATCGATAAATATCTGATAAACAATGAATTAACCCTGTTTTTGTGCCATGCGGTGTTGCATGGGATTGCGGGTCAGGCCCCCAATGACGGGCTGGATGTGTTTTGCGTGTGTCCTAAAATCAAAGCAATCTCCAAAATCGTTATTAGACAAAAAGGTTCAATCCACGGCTTTACAAATTGGTGTATTGGCGACATGGAAGGCCCGTTACGACGGCTGAGAACCGCCATAACGGGCCTTTTTCGCTAAGCTGCAGGCGCAGGCATAACGTCTTTCGCATTAGGAACAAATACCTGCTATTACATGTTGAACGGATTAATTCCGCCGCTGACCGTATCGAACAGCTCCCACGCCGAAGAAGCGAGGCTTGCAACTCCGGGTATGGCGGTCCATCCGAATCCGGTATCGAAGAATCCGGAGGCGTCGGTATATGGTAGCAGTCCATTGGAATCGCGGCTATTACGAACATAAGTTCGCATTGCACTTGCCGACGCCTCTAATGACGCATCAGGATGCACTGCCAGCACAAGTTTGGCTGCTTCAAGGAAGCCGCATGTCCACTCAAATGATACTATGCGGGAACCAACGCGGTCGGTAAAGTCCAACCCCTGACGGGCGCCATCATTGACGCCGGCCAGTTCTACCGCCTTTTTCAGCACTTTGAGGCTGGCCTCGCTGACGCCATATTTGGCGGCTATCAGCGCATCAAACCGCTCCACGCCCATACACAGTATCGACCATGTTGAGCAGTCGGTTGCGAAAGCGGAATTAAGAACATCGGTTGAAACTACCTTCCCCGCATAGAAACATAAGCGGGCCGGGTCGAACATATCAATAATGGCTGCTTCGAGCTTGTCGGCCGCAGTAACATATTTAGCACGGTTGGAAGTGGCGTTCTCTGCCATCCAGCGGAAGACCTTCAAGGCCGAAATATTGTTCTCTATTGACACCACGTCATTATAGTTGATACCCATATAGGCATAATCACCGGGGTCTTTCGGCGCCATTTTCACGAGCCCTTCCGGCGTCGTGATAGCTAATGCCGCATCAGTCAGTTGCTGGACCAACTCGCGGGCATGATTGGCGGCCGTTCCCGTGAACTTGTCGCAATAATCGGCCATTGCACTCGCAACCCACATGCTCTCGCCGGTGATGGGCTGGCTCTGATTATACAGCCACGCCACGTCCACATCTATGATTTTCCAGAAGTAGCCTTTGGGGGCAAGAACGCCGGCTGCATCATACACAAAATCAGTATTTGAGCGGATGTTTACTCCATTATATAATGCTTCCACAAAACCGGTAAGCAGTGATTCGTTTTCCTGCGGGAACAGCATCAGCGCTTTCATCAGCACGGCCATGTCATAGAGTATTACCCCCTGGTCGGCGATGAGTTTCATGTTGGGGTCGGTGATGTGGCCAGTATTGCCGAGGAAGCTGCGGGGCAGGATGTGTCCGTCTAAGAAGGCGGTGGCCATGGCGCGAATCTCGGCGTTCAGCGTGGCAGGTATAAGCGTAGCTGCCTGCGTAACGCTCACTGTGGCTACCGTTTCGGGATAGTCCGTCAGCCGGAATGTGAGCGTAGCGCCGCGTAAGGTATTGGCCGGATTCGCCGCGGCGGTCAGTGTGAGCGCCGTGGCAGTCTTGCCGGAGGCGGTCAGCCATGCAGCGTCCGCGGGAATATCCAATGCCCAGGCATCCTCATTGTTCACTGTAACAGTAACGGGCAGGCTGCCGCCTTCGGATGGAAAATCAAGCGCCGTTTCCGTAGCTACCACCAATTTGGGAATATATGCGGCCTGACTGACTGCAACCGTTTTTGTTACTGCGGGATAGTTCTTCAATTTGAAAGTAACTGTGGCAGTGCGTATTGTGACAGTGCGGTTAGCGGCCACCGCGAGCTTCACAGATGTGGCTGTTTTTCCGGTCTGGCTCAGCCACGCAGCATTGGCAGGAATCGACAACTCCCATTCATCGTTGTTTGTTGTAACAGTAAATGTTACCTCGCTGCCACCGACCTCCACGGTTGGCAGCGTTTCAGGCGTAACGCTCAGCGTGGTAATGTGGGCGTCCTGCGTAATCGGGACTTCCTGCTTAGTGTCAGGGTAGTCGGCAAGCTGGAACACTACCGTTGATGAGCGGGCAACGGTGGATGCATTAGCCGCGGCGGTCAGCTTTACTGACGTGGCGGTCTTGCCGGATGCGGTCAGCCACGTGGCGTCGGGGGGAACTGTCAGAGTCCACGCATCACCGTTGTTCACCGTAACGACGAACACAGTGTCGCCGCCGATGTCTGTAAAGTTCTTTGAGAGTGGCAATACGGTCAGCGCCGGGCCATATTCATTCTGCGTAACGGCAACTTCCCGCGTAGTTTCGGGGTAGTTGACAAGCCGGAACAGCAGTATGGCCGTCCGTGCGGTGATGTCGCGGTTTGCCGCCGCAGTCAGGGTGAGCGCCGTGGCGGTCTTGCCGGATGCGGTCAGCCATGTAGCGTCCGCGGGGATATCCAATGTCCAGGCGTCGTCATTGTTCACTGTAACGGCGAAAGGCAGGCTGCCTCCATCGGCAGGGAATGCGGCGGCATCCGGTGATACCGACAGCGTCGGGCCGTATTTGCTCTGTGTAACAGTAACTTCTGCCATCACGGTGCCGTCAATACTGAACTGCAGTTTTGAGGTGCGTTCAGCAGTGGCCACGTTCCGTGCAACATCAACTGTTATGGAGGTGGTGTAGCTGCCCGATTGCGTTGTGCTGGCAGTTACCTCGCCTTTCGGGGGCGACACGGACAGCCAGTCGCCGCCGATGGCCGCCGTCCAGTCCCGGTTAGCCGTAACCGTCAGGCTATATGCGCCTCCTTCCGCACTGAAAGAAATTTCTGACTTCGAAACACTGAGTTCCGGTTCGGGGGCGGGCACACGGTCCTTTTTGCAACCGGTGGCCGCAATGCACAGCATAAATGCAGCAATTAAGGTTAATGTTTTCATTTGGCAAAACTTTTTCACAAAGATACTTTGATTATTATCTATATGATATTTCATTAGAAAGAATTAACAATATTTTACAGAGAATCCTTTCTTTATGTCAGTAAAATATGACCGCAATGTGAAGTCATGTGATAACCCTGCAGAACTTTAGCCCTAACTCTCTGCGACGGCTTCCTGACGTCTAACGGCATTGGACAGTTTTTATAAGCATAAATACTGAATATTAAGGTCGTATAAATACGTAAAATGCAGTAAATCAGTAAATTTACCCTGAATATGGTATTGCAGGACATAACCGTATGGCCTACCTTTGTCTCGCGAATTGCGATTCCATCATGAAATATGACATATTTGGTTAATTATCTTTTGCACAACCGTTCATTGAGATTAAACAGGGGTTTATCCTCTGTTTCTTCTCTTGTCAGGTGTCTCATCTATGAATAAATACATATTAATCTTTTGTTTAACAATCATGACCGCCTCCGTATGAGCGGAGGCGGTTTGTTTCCTGTAATAAACCCTTAGTAACTACCCTCATTTTATAGCAATACGATTTTTAGAGGTCGTTTTGCGGATAATCATTAAATTTTTCCGGACAAACCGCTCAACTTTCAAAAACTTTGTGTACTTTCGCATTTTAGAAGTTCAACTTTACAGGATTTTCCAGATGAAGCAACGGATATAGACACATCGGTAGTCGGCGGCTGCTTCGACAGCGAATTCGCCGCGCCAAGCCTGTCTTTCGATTGCGTCGAGATGAAGAACGCAATTCAGGGAGAGATATTTTCAGCGCATTAATAAGGGATGGGATGTCCGTGTGGATATCGATATCTACTTCCCGAATTTTTGTGTCAATGCGGCATAAGAATCGGCGCGGCGGTCGCGGAAGAATGGCCATATCCGCCTGACCGTTTCGGTACGCGCCAGGTCAACGGTAACAACGATGTTCTGTTCTGCGTCGGTGGGGGCTTCTGCCAGCATCTCTCCTTGCTGGCCGCATACGAAACTGCCTCCCCAGAAATGAATACCGCTTCCGTCGGTTTCTGCGGGCGCTGCTTCCATCCCGACCCTGTTGATTGCAGCTACGGGAATGCCATTAGCTATAGCATGTGCCCGCTGGATGGTATGCCACGCATCGAGCTGACGGCGGCGCTCGTCGGCAGGTTCTGTCATATCCCAGCCGATAGCGGTGGGGTAGAGCAGCAGGTCGGCGCCGTTCATGGCCATCAAGCGCGCTGCTTCGGGGAACCACTGGTCCCAGCATACTAACACGCCAATATTGCCTGCTGATGTTGGGACTGGCGTATAGCCGAGGTCCCCCGGTGTGAAGTAGAACTTCTCATAAAATGCGGGGTCGTCGGGGATATGCATCTTCCTGTATTTTCCGGCAATACGCCCGTCGCGGTCAAATACCACAGCCGTATTATGATACAGCCCGGCTGCCCGCCGCTCAAAGAGCGAACACACCAATACCACCTGCAATTCGGCGGCCAGCGCACCGAAGAACTGCGTTGAGGGGCCGGGTACCGGCTCGGCAAGCTCAAACTGCCGCACATCTTCTGTCTGGCAAAAGTACAGACTGCCATGTAATTCCGACAGCGCAACAACCTGCGCACCCCGTGCCACACAGTCGCGGATTCCCGCTTCCGACCGGCGACGGTTGGCTTCCAGCGAGGCCGTATTGTGCTGCTGAACTAATCCTATTGTTAATTCTTCCCTGAAATTCATCATCAAAAAACCCTTATTTCATAATTAATGCCGCAAAGATACATTTTTTCCCTATATTTGTAAAAAAATTTTTGGCTTTAATGGGAAACAGTACATCTTTCGGGAAATATTTAATTTGGTTTTGGGGCGTCTATGTGGCATGTATAGCGCTGATAGCCGTATTTTTTTCCTTAGTTGCACGGGGCGCTTTCGGGCTGATGCCGTCATTTGAGGAATTGGAGAACCCTAAATACATGGTCGCCACAGAGGTGTTCTCGCGCGATGGCAAAGCGCTGTTCACCTATTTCCAGGACAAAGGCAACCGGACGCAGGTCGATTTCTCAAAGTTGCCGCCCGATTTGGTCAACGCCTTAGTAGCCACAGAGGATGTGCGGTATTATAATCATTCGGGAATTGACCTGCGCGGGCTGTTTCGTGCCATCAAGGGAATTATCACGGGCGATTCCAGCTCCGGTGGGGGAAGTACCATCAGCCAGCAGTTGGCCAAGATGCTGTTCCCGCGCGACCCGTATGAAAGCAAAATGAAATTGGTCGTCCGCAAATTCAAGGAATGGGTTATTGCGGTGAAGCTCGAACGCAGCTACACGAAGGAAGAAATTGTGGCCATGTATCTTAACATGTATGACTTTGTGAACAATGCTATCGGCATCCGGTCGGCCTCGCGGATATATTTCGGTGTTCCTCCCGATTCGCTGCATCTGCACCAGTCGGCAATGCTGGTCGGCATGGCCAAGAACGCTGCCATGTTTAATCCTGTCCGGTTCCCTGACCGCACCCTGCAACGTCGCAATGTGGTGCTGGCTCAGATGAAAAAATATAACTACATCACCTCAAAGCAGTACGATTCTATTGCCATGTTGCCGCTTGACCTGCGTTTCCGGCGGGAAGATTTCAAACTGCAGTCGGCGCCATATTTCCGCGAATACCTGCGAATTACTATGGAGGCCAAAAAACCCGTCCGCAAAGACTACCCCTCGTGGGCTACCGTACAGTTTCAGGACGATTCTTTGGAGTGGGAAATCAACCCGCTGTTCGGATGGTGCAATAAGAACGTGAAACCTGACGGCACAAAATATAATATTTATGGTGACGGCCTGCGCATATATTCTACCATAGATTCCCGTATGCAGCGCTATGCCGAAGAGGCTGTGGAAGAACATCTGAAAAAAGAGTTGCAGCCCGTGTTCTCCAAAGGCCTGAAAAACATGCGCCGTCCGCCGTTCAGTAACGACCTCTCCGAAAAAGAAGTTAATGACCAGCTGACCCGCATCATGCGCCAGTCAGAACGATACCGCGTCTTGAAAGCCGCCGATAAAAGCGACGACGAAATCGCCAAAATATTTGACATTCCTGTGAAAACTACCGTCTTCAGCTGGCGCGACAGCCTGAACTATGAATGTGACACCACACTCTCTCCCATGGATTCCATACGCTATACGCTGTCGATACTGCGCTCGGCGTTCATGGCTATGGACGTGTTCAGCGGCGAGGTACGCGCATACGTGGGCGGTCCCAACTACCGCTTCTTCATGTATGACATGATAAAACGCGGGCGGCGACAGGTAGGCTCCACCGTGAAACCGTTCCTCTATGCGCTGGCCATGCAGAACGGCTATACCCCCTGCACTATGGCGCCAAACGTCCCCCAGGAATTTGTCCTCTATAACGGCCAGACATGGTCCCCCAAAAACTCCGGCTTGACCAGCAAAGACGGAGAAATGGTTACGTTGCGGTGGGGACTGGCCAACTCGGTGAACAACATCTCGGCATGGCTGCTGAAGAAATTTAATCCGCCCGCAATGGAAGAGATGATGCGCAAGTTCGGCATCACCGGCCCCATTGACCCCGTCCCGACGATATGTGTGGGCGCTCCCGAAGTGAAACTCTTCGACATGGTTGCCGCTTATGCAACATTCGTCAATAAAGGCGTCTATACACAACCCATCTTCGTTACCCGCATCGAAGACAAGGCCGGAAATGTGATAGCCCGCTTCCAGCCTGCCCGCCACGACGCCTTGGATGCCAACACCGCTTACACAATGGTTACGCTGTTAGAATCGGTGGTTAATGGGGGCACGGCTGCCCGCCTGCGATTCAACAAGTCCTACGGCGGACTTACCGGCGCTATCGGCGGCAAAACAGGTACCACCAACGACAACTCTGACGGCTGGTTCATGGGCATTACCCCCCGCATAGCCGCCGGAGTATGGACAGGCGGCGACATGCGCAGCATCCGCTTCACAAGCACCGCAATGGGGCAGGGCGCTAATGCCGCATTACCCGTCTGGGCCCGCTTCATGCACAAGGTCTATGATGACGCCTCTCTCGAATATAAACCCGAACAGTCTTTCGAGGCCCCCGCAGGATACCCCCTCAATCTCAACTGCGATGACGATACCGGCGTCGATGCCACACATCATTCCAATACTGACGAATTTTTCTGAAATCAGGTTCAAAATACAAAACAGTGTAACTATTATGAAAAATCTCTCCTCAAAACCGCACTACGAAATCCTCGACGGACTGCGTGGTGTGGCCGCATTGATGGTGTTGGGGTTCCACGTGCTGGAAGCATACGCCATCGGAAAATATGGCGACGACAGCTGTTATTATCAGATTCTTAATCACGCATACCTCGCTGTGGACTTCTTCTTTGTGCTGTCAGGATTCGTCATCGGCTATGCCTACGATGACCGCTGGGACAAAATGAGCTTCGGCAATTTCTTCAGGCGGCGCGTCATCCGGTTGCATCCTATGGTGGTGTTTGGCACGGTGCTGGGAGTCATACTGTTCTATTTTGGGGCGTCTGTCATGTTCCCGTTAGTGAGCGCTGTTCCGTGGTGGAAAGTGCTGGCATACGCCCTGCTGGGTGTTCTTATGATTCCCGCCTCCCCCGGTATGGACATCCGCGGGTGGCAGGAGATGTACACCCTCGACGCCCCAACATGGTCGCTGGCATTTGAATATATCGCCAACATCTTTTACGGGCTGTTCGTCCGGCGGTTCTCGAAAGTGGCGCTGACAATATTTGTGGCGCTGGCTGCCTGTGCAACGCTCCACCTCACCCTCACGCAGGGCGACGTCATCGGTGGCTGGACACTTAACGCCCACCACCTGTATGTGGGCTTCACCCGCCTGTTATACCCGTTCTTCGCCGGACTGCTATTGTTCAGGCTTGGCAAAACTGTCCGCACCGGACAACCATTCCTGATAAGCACACTGTTGCTGGTTGCCGTGCTCGTTGTGCCCAGAATAGGCGACAAATCAACCGTATGGATGAACGGCCTTTATGAAGCGGCAGTTATCCTGCTCGTGTTCCCCCTCATCGTGGCCATCGGCGCAGGCGGAACCGTGAAAAGCCGCTTCACATCCCGCCTCTGCAAATTCCTCGGCGACATGTCATACCCAATCTATCTGGTCAACTATCCGCTCTGTTACATACATACCGGATGGATTTCAGATACCAATTATTCGATGTCGCAGGCCGGATGGGTGCCGGTAGCCGTGTTCTCTGCGACGCTCGTCATCTCATGGCTCGCCCTGAAATTCTTCGACATCCCCGTCCGCCGCTGGCTGTCAGGAAAAAGCCGGAAAAAATGAAAATATACATTATAAATATTTCATGGCTAAAATGACAGACATTGGCAGGGATAGGCTTAACCCATGAAGGTGTCCGTTAATAGCTTCCCATGAACGGAATTTGGGGTAATATTGTGTGTGTTTGTGAGGGGAAAAAGTGACTCCGGCGGGATTCAAACCCACAACCTTCTGATCCGTAGTCAGATGCTCTATTCAATTGAGCTACGGAGCCATTATTTTTATGCGGTGCAAAAGTAGTTCTTTTTTCAATATGCGATGCAGTTTCCGGCATAAATATTAATACGCGGGCAGTTTTCGGTCGAAGATTTAACATTACCGTTTCGCCGGATGCAAAAAACAGGCAGCTATTTCAGACCGGCCGGTCAGTGGTTGTCGGTTGCTTCTGTGAAGGGGTAGAAGGCTTTAATTTCGGCTACGGAAAATTCTTTCATATTAGTTATGATGACGCCTTCATAGAGGAAGTTGCCATATTGGTTACATTCTTCGATGAAAGCACGGAACACCGGCTGGAAGTCCTCTTTCAGGGGGTAGAGGAACAGCCCGGTAGCGAAGTTGTCTTCGAATTGTATTTTTTCGAATTCGCCGTTGCTGTTTTTGAACGAGTAGTTCAGCTCGGTTTCCACTAATCGGCGTTGGGTCTCGGTAAATTCTGATTCTTCCCGTTTTTTGAGGATGAAAAAGAACCGAACATTTTTGCCTTTTCCGCCGAGGCCTGTTGACACGAATACCTGTCTTTCGCCCAGCAGGGAAGTCTGGATATGCATCCGGCTTTCGTGCAATGCCAGAATTGTCCACTGTTTCAGCTTCCCCCGTGCCTTGCTTTTGAATCTTTCGAGGAGGCGGAACGATTCCACATTATCGGTCTCCGCCAGCTGTATCATGAGTTTTTTCTTGGTGGCTGGGGTGGTGTCTTTGGCCATAAGTATGGCTTCGGCCTCTTCCAGGTCGTTAAACGGGATTTTTCTGCGCTTCGGGTTTCGCGCTTGTTCGAGATACTCGAATTGCAGGAACACATCTACCGGTTCCTCCAAAATGTTGAAGTCATCGGGAATGGGTAATTGCTCGGATAAGTAATCGTTTTCGTCCATGGCGCTTTATTTTTGGCAAAGGTAATAAATATTTCAGAATAATCACTCAATAATTCGTATTCCCCCTTCGTCGGTTGAGGTAATAATTATATCGGTCATGTTCAGGAAGAGGCCATTTTCTACCACACCCGGAATCCGGTTAAGTTCCTGTGAGAGGCGATTGGGCTCGGTAATTTTGCCGAAGTCGCAGTCAAGGATGTAGTTTCCATTATCGGTAATGAAAGGGGTCTTTCCGCCACCGCGGATGTGGGGCTGGCATCCCAGCCGCTCTATATGGCGGCTGGTTACCTGCCATGCGAAGGGGATTACTTCCACCGGCAGCGGGAACTTGCCCAAGACCGGCGACAGCTTGGCATGGTCGGCAATGACGATATAATAGTCTGACAGTGAAGCCACTATTTTCTCGCGCAGCAATGCGCCGCCGCCCCCTTTAATCAGGTTTTTGTCGAGCGCGAACTCGTCGGCGCCGTCAATGGTGAGGTCGATATGCGTGAGGCCGTCGTATGGAATCAGCGGGATTCCCTCGTCGAGGGCTAATTCTTTCGTGCCTTCGGATGTGGGCACCCCTACAATGTCCAAGCCGTCGTCACGCACCATTTGGCCGATTTTCCGTATTGCCCAGAACGCCGTGGAGCCGGTGCCCAAACCCAGAATCATGCCGCTGCGTATGTATTCGGCGGCTTTTTCTCCGATTATTTGTTTTACGTTCATAATATATAATAATTTTGTTTTATAATAACTTGTCGATTTCGGAAGGGGGATTTGCGATTACCGCTTTCTCGCCGAGTATGACCACCGGGCGTCGCAGCAGGCGGGGGTTAGCGGCGATGAGGCCGACACATTGCAGGTCGGTGAGTTGAGCGTCTTTATAACGTTCTGTCCACAGCGGTTCGGTTTCGCGGATGAGGTTTCGCGGGAGCAGTCCTGTTTTTCGGACAATGTCACGCACTTCGTTTTCGGTGAGGCCGTCATGCATATAGTTTTTCACTTCCACACCGTAGCCATATTCTTCGAGAAATTGAAGTCCTGCGCGGCTTTTCGGGCAACGGGGGTTATGATATATCTGCATGGTAATCCTGTTTTTTTCCTTTATATAAAGGTAGAAGTCTTCTTGGGCGCGGAAGCGGCCGTTGGCCTGTGGCCGGTTATAGGCGTTATGCAGCTCGTCGTCGAGGATGCGCGATTTGGTGTTGTCCTGCAGCTGTATTTTGAGCATCTCTTTAAGTTCGCGGCATATTTCGGGGCTGTAAACGGGACAGGCTACCTCTATACGGCGGTGCAGGTTACGCGGCATCCAGTCGGCAGATGAAATGAACAATTGTTCATCACCGCCATTACCGAACATAAATACCCGCGAATGTTCCAAATACTTGTCCACAATGCTCACCGCTTCAATATTACGATGCAGGTTGAGAGCGTTGGTGCGCAACCCGAAGATGCCGCGTACTATGAGTCTGATTTTCACCCCTTTAGCGGCCGCGTCACAGAGCTTGTCCATCATGGCAGGGTCAATGAGGCTGTTCATCTTCAGTACGATGTAGGCACGCCGTCCCGAATTGAGCACTTCAACTTCGCGGTCAATCAGCGCCATAAAGTAGTCGCTCATTGAGAATGGGCTGAGTATGAGATGTTTATACTCGAATTTCAGTTCATTGTTCCGCAGGAAAGCGAACACATTGGCCACCTCGTCGGCGATGCGCGGGTCGGCGGTGAGCAGTCCTTCATCGGCGTATATTCGGGCGGTTGATTCGTTGAAGTTGCCGGTTCCCACGTAGGCGTAGTTGCGGAATCCCTCTTTTGCTTTGCGTTTTATCCAGATGAGTTTTGCATGGATTTTCATTCCGGGGATTCCGTTGACCACATTTGCGCCCTCTTCCTGCAGTTTGTTTGACCATGCGATATTAGCTTCCTCGTCGAAGCGTGCCTGCAGTTCCATTACTGCCGTTACGTTTTTGCCATTACGGATAGCATTAAGTAATGCGTTGATTATCAATGAGTTGTCGGCAACGCGATATATCGTGATTCCAATTTCGACGACTTTAGGGTCGATGGCGGCTTCGCGGAGCAGGTCTATTACGTGCATGAAGTTCTGGTACGGGTAGTGCAGCATGACGTCTTTTTCGCGCAGTTTTTTCAGGATGCTTTTGTGCGGGGGCAGGTCGCGGTGTCGCACTGGCGGCAGTTGCCGGTAATAGTGGTTCGTTTCGCCGATTTCGGGGAAGTTCATCAGGTCTTTATCGTTGTGATAGCGGCCTCCGGGCACCATGTTTTCGACGTCGAGTTGCATCCGGCGGGCGATAAAAGCGAGCAGGTCGTCAGGAATGTCGCGGTCATACAGCAGGCGGACGGGCGCTCCGAGCTTGCGGCGTTTCAGGCTGAGTTCCATTTTCTCGATGAAGCTCTTTGAGATGTCATCGTCAAGGTCGAGCTCGGCGTCGCGCGTAACCTTTATTGTGTAGGCTTCAAAGACGTCGAAATTGAACAGCGGGAAAATATCGTTCATGCAGTAGCGGATGACGTCGTCGAGCAGGATGACATATTTTCGGGAATTTTTTTCGGGCAGCACTAAATAGCGCGATAACGGGCGCGCAGGAATCCGCACCAATGCGCAGGCGAATTTTTCGGGAGCATTTTGCTGGGACATCCGCACGGCCAGATATACAGGGCGGTCGTTCAGATAGGGAAACGGTGCGTCTTTGTTGAGCATAATCGGCGCCAGATTGGGCAATACCACGCGATGAAAATATTGTTTTACGAAGATTCCCTGTTCTCCGGTGAGGCGGTTCTCGTTGATAATAGAGATGTTGTTATCCTGCATTTCTCGGACGATGTTCCGGTAGATTTCCTGGGAGCGCTGCTGCTGAGCGATGACGATAGTCTGGATTTTGTCGTACAGCTGTTCGGGGGTAAAGTTTCCCAGCAGGGCTTCATCAGAGCCGACGTCAAGCATACGGCGCACGGATGCCACCCTGACGCGAAAGAACTCGTCAAGGTTGTTGGAAAATATCCCGATAAACCGCAGCCGCTCAAACAGCGGTACGCTGGGGTCTTCCGCCTCCTGCAGCACCCGCGCATTGAACGAGAGCCAGCTGATTTCCCTGTTAATGTATTGTCGTTTCCGATTCACAATTGCAAACTTTACCGTTGCAAAGATAATGATTTTTTAGATAATCACAGAATTGTCAATATTTTTTTGCACAAACCGATAACGTCTGATAACCAATATACCCCAAAAAGAAAAACGCCGCGGACCGAAATGCCGATAGCGTTACCGCTAAGCATACCGGCCGATGCGTAACTGTTCCATGTTGTGGTAGTGCCGCCGCCGGTGAGAGTACCTGCGTCATCGTATCCGCCGAATTTTGTATCTTTGTGCCTGCGATGAAATCTTTGAGATTACAGGATGTCGCAAATTTACAATTTCAGGGGCGAAAAGCGCCGTACCTTTGCGCCGTTTTTAATCACTATATTTATAATACAATGGAGAAAAGACTGATTGCATGGGTTACTATCCCCGCCGCCGATTTCGAGAGGGCGGTAAAATTTTATGGAACGGTGCTGAGCATCGAGTTTGAAACTTGCGACTGCGGCAACGGCGTCCGGATGGCGTGCTTACCGACAGGCGAGGGAGAGATTTGTTACTCTCCCGACTTGAAGCCCTCGAAAGAAGGCACGATGGTCAGCCTGCGTGTCCCCGACAGCATCGAGGCGTCAATAGCGCGGGCTGAAGCGCTCGGCGGCGCGGTGGTCATCCCTAAAACCAAAATTGAGGCTGAAGGCTTGGGCTACTTCGCCGTCCTCGCCGACACCGAAGGCAACCTGTTCGGGCTATACCATTAAGATTGGTGGTACCGTCAGGCACATTATGTTGGTAGAAAAACGTATCCACCGTTCCTGTGTACAGTTCAGGTATGTGAAGCATAATGTTTTCTACCAGCATTTTGTTCCGTACGGGACAATTTGAGGTCGTTTCACGGATAATCGCTGAAAATTATTAACTTTGCAGGAATTATGGCAGTACATTTTGGCAATCCTTCACCATCGCTCTCGCCTTTTATCAAGCGCTATTGGGCGATAGAGAACACGCTGGAACGCGGTCAGACCTGCGTCCAGCGCATACTCCCTACGGGCTTTTGCGAACTGATGCTCTATTTCACGCCTCGACCGCAAATAGTGGGCAGTAATCGCTTACTGAGCGACAATGCCGCTCTGTACGGTCATCTCGGCGAGTATTATGACATTGAGTATCAGGGAGATTTAGACGTCTTCTCAATAGTCTTTCAGCCGCAGGGACTGATGCAGTTCTTCCGTTTCCCGCTGAACGGGATTTTCAATATCAACGTGCCGCTTAGGTACCTCACGGGACAGGTTGGACGCGATTTGGAAGAGCGAATGGGCTGTGTCGCCGACTTTGAGGACAGAGTCCGGATAGCAGAGAACTATTTTATCGCCTCATTGCAAAAGCAATACGAAGAATATGAGTTTCGCCGCCTTCATCATGTTATCGAAACATTAGTACGGCGGCGCGGCGAAGTGAGCGTTGACGGCATGGCGGCGGCAGCCTGCCTTAGCCGCCGCCAGTTTGAGCGCATCTTTGCCGAGCGCATCGGAACCTCGCCTAAACAATACCTCAAAACCATCCGCTTCCAACGTGCGCTTTATGAGAAACAACTCAATAACTCATTGACAATGACCGAATTAGCCATCGACTGCGGCTATTACGACCAGGCGCATTTCATCGCCGATTTCAAGACTTTCTGCGGTCAGACCCCGCTAAAATTCTTCCACGACAACGAAGCCTGCTCAGACTTCTTCTGAACTGTTTTTGACAGGATTACGGAATTTGCAGAATCAACATGTTTATTGTCGATTTGCAGGCTAACCAACTGATTAATAAGGAAATAATGGCAGTTGCATGGATATGTTCACCGGCTACCAAGGGAATAAAGCACAATCTTTATTTCCTCAATCCTTCAATCATCCCGCGAAGTCCTCCGTCATACGGCTGAAATCGACGTTCAGCAGTTCGGCAAGTTGTTGCCTGTCGGCTTCCGAAATGCCGCTCTGCTCGGCCATTAGCAGGGTCTCTTTCCAGTTGGGGCTTATGTTCAGGTATTTGCGCTCAAAGTAGTCGTGCTTGATGTATGCCATGAAGAAATAATAGATGCCGCGCGGCTCTATCATCAGGGCAGCGTTGAGGTATTCCATCGCCTTGTCGATATCCGCACGGGTAGCACGAAAGGCTATCATGCCCTTCAACCGGCAGGCAGCGGCATAGAAGAACGTTTCCGAATTGTCGAAATTCTCCTCCACGGCTTTCTCAAACGCCTTGATAGCATTGTCGTAAAGGCAAAGTTTCAGGTAAATCATTCCTATCGAGCCGTTAATCTCCTGATTATCAGGATTATCGGCAAGGGTTTTGCGGTATGACGCCGCATACTTGTTGAGTTTTAACGGATTGAATGACTGAATACTGCTGATAGACGTAATGACAATCGGGTTGTCGCAATAAATACATTGCTTTTGGTCGGTCGAAACCGATGCGCCACAGTTCGGGCAGTTTAATTTAATTGTCTGATACATAAGCGGTTATTTTCGTGTTAAATTTTTAAGCATATCCAATTCTGCAATGGCATTGTCCACAAAGCGTTGCATTTTGCGGGAAACTTCCGAAAATTTCTCTTCGGTTGCCATTTCGGTTTCTTCAATAATGTCTTCGCATTTGCTGAAAAGCATATTTAGCTGGGATACAGCCGTTTCGCTTGTCAAAATATTGGGAGTAAGAAAAGAGATTTTGCCTTTCAGACGTTCAAGAACGGTCTTGTTGTTGGAATCGGTGGCGTATTTGATGCCTTTTTCGGCGCAGAGTTTTTCGTAACGCGAGGCAAGCAGCGCGATTTTCTGCGTGTAATAATTCAGCGTTTGCCCGTCCGCTTTGAGTTTGTCGGTGGTTTGCTTAAAGTTGCTGTCTATTTGGGCGGTGAGCAGCGAAATTCCAATCCACAACAGCGTAAGTACGGCGATTACGGCGACATAAATTTTCAGCGGCACAGGGTAGGACTGAAAAAATGCGTAAATCATTCGCAGCCAGCGATAGGGTATCATATCTTCGGGTATGACGCCCGAAATCAGCAACGAATAACCCAACATCCAAACCGCGCCAAGAATGATGTAAAAAATGGAATACATCCCGAAAACCGTGACAAATGGCGTGGAAACGCCGTCTTTCTTCAGGTGCAAAACGTTTAGAAAGCCGAAAAATACACCTTCAAGAATTACGGTAAATACAAGATTGATGTAAAACAGTTCTGTGGTTTCCTTCGGTTTAAACAGAAAAAACAGCGCCACCGTTACGGCAATCGCCACTATCGGCAGTACAACGTTTGAAATGAGATTTATTTTCTTATTCATATTTTCACGATTTAGAAGTTAAACAACCGGCGGTGGCGGCGGTGGAACGCTACCGAATAAATGTTGCAAATCGACACAGTCGCTCGCTTTTGCCCACTGCGACATACCTGCTTTCCAGACAAATGTTTCGCGGGTAATCTGTCCGTTTTGCACATTTTGCGAGAGGGTTTGCAAATCGTACTGATACTGTTGACCGTTGATTA
>JAISSS010000118.1 GCA_031272965.1 Bacteroidales bacterium
AGGGGCCCAGCAGGATGGGCGTGTTGAAGCTCGTCCCGCCCCCCTGACCGGACATCCTCCCCGCATACAGCAGGAATATCAGCATTGTTAACAGGCGCTTCCGCATGATTGAGGTAACTAATTCGGCCACAAAGATAAGAAAATTTTTTGAACCGACAAATAGATTGAGTTAGACTTGCGTTGTATCCTGCCAATAAATAATTAACCATTTTTGCATGTTGATTTATTAACCAATTTATTAACATTAAGTGTTATAATTAGCTTGAATATTAAATAATACTCAAATCTGCAAAAAAGCAGGAATAATTGATTCATCGTATTGGAAAAATATCTAATTTTGTGCGCCAAATTTGAGAGAAAGAGGCTTGATGACTGCATAACGACTGTGAAACTGCCGCCAGTATCGGTGTGTTTTGCGGTACGCGCAGCACAGGAAGAATTTTTTTACGAAAATATAGAAATATAGAATTAAGAAGTTGTATGCCAACGATTCAACAGTTAGTTAGAAAAGGGCGCCAGTCTAATCCGGAGAAGAGTAAATCTCCGGCGCTGGATTCGTGCCCGCAGCGGCGGGGCGTATGTGTGCGCGTGTACACGACCACCCCGAAGAAGCCGAACTCGGCCATGCGCAAAGTGGCCAGGGTCAGGTTGACCAATCAGAAGGAGGTCAATGCCTACATTCCGGGTGAGGGCCACAACCTGCAGGAACACTCTATTGTTCTGGTGCGGGGAGGGCGTGTTAAAGACCTGCCCGGTGTACGTTATCACCTGATTCGTGGCGCATTAGACACGGCCGGTGTGGAGGGACGCACCCAACGCCGCTCGAAGTATGGTGCGAAACGTCCGAAAGCGGGTAAAGTAGCCGCAAAGAAGTAAAGTAAAATTAGTGGTTTGGTTGAGTAAATGACGCCGGAATGGCCGAACTGAAGCTCACAGTAATCACAGCCAATTCAAGTAACACTAAGAAAAGAGATGAGAAAGTCAAAACCAAAAAAGCGGGTCATCTTACCCGACCCCAAGTTCAATGACAAGTTAGTTACACGGTTCGTGAACGACTTGATGTATGACGGCAAGAAGTCAATTGCCTTTTCTATCTTCTATGAGGCGCTCGACATGGTCGGTGCCCGTATGAAGGACAAAGATGTAGCGCCCTTAGATATATGGAAGCGGGCGCTTGAGAACGTAACTCCTGCCGTGGAAGTGAAGAGTCGCCGCGTTGGTGGCGCCAACTTCCAGGTGCCGATGGAAATCCGTCCCGAAAGGAAGATTTCGATTTCAATTAAAAACCTGATTCTGTATGCCCGCAAGCGCTCCGGCAAATCGATGGCCGAGAAGTTGGCTGCCGAGATACAGGCAGCCTATAACGAGGAAGGCGGCGCATTCAAGAAGAAAGAAGAAACGCACCGCATGGCCGAGGCCAACCGCGCTTTCGCTCATTTCAGGTTCTAATATATTATAAAGGTACAGAAAAATTAGAATGAGTAGAGATTTAAGTTTAGTGAGGAACATTGGTATTATGGCGCATATTGATGCCGGAAAGACCACCACTACGGAGCGCATCCTGTTCTATACGGGGATTACGCACCGCATTGGCGAGGTGCATGATGGCGCCGCGACCATGGATTGGATGGAACAGGAGCAGGAGCGGGGTATTACTATCACCTCCGCCGCAACTACCACCTATTGGACGCATAATGATGCCAAGCACCAAATTAACATTATTGACACCCCCGGACACGTGGACTTTACCGTGGAAGTGGAGCGGTCGCTGCGCGTATTAGACGGCGCGGTGGCGCTGTTCTGTGCGGTAGGGGGCGTGGAAGCCCAGTCGGAGACCGTCTGGCGACAGGCCGAGAAATATGGCGTCCCCCGTATCGGATTCGTCAACAAGATGGACCGGCAGGGTGCCGACTACTATAATGTTATCAACGAAGTGCGTGAGAAACTCGGCGCCAATCCTGTCCCGATTCAGATTCCTATCGGCGCGGAAGAGCGCTTCGAGGGCTGCATAGACCTCATTGAAATGAAAGCCGTACGCTGGTACGATGATGAAGTACTCGGCGTAAAATATCAATTGGAAGAAATCCCTGCCGAGCTCGTCCCGCAGGCGCTGGAATACCGCGAAAAACTCTTGGAATCGGTCGCCGAACTCGACGATTCGCTTCTGGAGCGCTTCTTTGAAGACCCTGATTCCATCACCGCCGCCGAGATGAACGTCGTTATCCGTCGCGCCACTATTGAGGGCGTTATCGTGCCGATGATGTGCGGCTCGGCTTTCAAGAATAAAGGTGTACAGCGTCTGTTAGATGCGGTATGCGAATATTTGCCCAGCCCCTTGGATAAGGGCGAAATCAGAGGCACCGACCTGAACACCGATGAAGAAATCGTCCGCCATGCTGACGAGTCGGAGCCGCTTACTGCACTTGCGTTCAAAATAGCTACCGACCCCTTCGTTGGTCGGTTGTGCTATATCCGCGTATATTCGGGGGTTTTGGAAGCCGGCGCTACGGTGTATAATTCCCGTACCCGCAAAAAAGAACGCATCTCGCGTCTGTATCAGATGCATTCCAACAAGCAGAACCCGCGCGACCGCATCGAGGCCGGTGACATCTGTGCAGCCGTCGGATTCAAAGACATCCGTACCGGCGACACCCTTGCTGCTCCGGAGCACCCCGTGGCCCTCGAAAGTATGCAGTTCCCCGAACCGGTTATCGGTATCGCTGTAGAACCCAAGACCCAGAGCGACCTCGACAAACTCAGCAACGGATTGGCCAAATTAGCCGAAGAAGACCCCACATTCAAGGTCAATACCGACGAAATCAGCGGCCAGACAATCATCCGTGGTATGGGCGAGTTGCATCTGGAAATCATTATCGACCGCCTGCGGCGCGAATTTAAAGTGGAATGTAATCAGGGCAAACCCCAGGTGGCCTACAAAGAAGCTATCACCAAGCCCGTTCAGCTCCGGGAAGTGTTCAAGAAGCAGACTGGTGGACGCGGGAAATTCGCCGACATCATCGTGCGTGTAGAACCGGCCGGAGAAGGAGATGTTGCAGGCCTGACTTTCGTGGACGAAGTGAAAGGCGGCAACGTGCCCCGCGAGTATATCCCCTCAGTGGAGAAGGGCTTCAAAGAGGCTATGCTCAACGGCCCTCTGGCAGGGTTCCCGTTAGACAGCCTGAAAGTTACCCTGCTTGACGGCTCGTTCCATCCGGTTGATTCCGACCAGCTGTCATTTGAAATATGTGCGCGTCAAGCCTTCAAGAGTGCGGCCTCAAAAGCCGGTCCCAAACTGCTGGAGCCGATAATGAAAGCCGAAATTGTTACGCCGGAAGAGTATATGGGCGACATTATTGCCGACCTGAACCGCCGTCGCGGGCAGGTGCACGGCATGGAAGAGAAGTCGGGTGCCCGCGTCATCAAGGCCTCCGTCCCGCTGTCGGAAATCTTCGGCTATGTAACTGTGTTGCGTACCCTCTCGTCGGGGCGTGCCACCTCGTCGATGGAATTTTCGCACTATGAGGAAGTTCCCAAGCAGTTGGCAATCAAGGCGCTGGAGGAGATGAAAGGAAAAGTAGAATTATTATAAATATCTCAGATATATGAGCCAGAAAATCAGGATTAAGCTGAAATCGTATGACCATTCGCTGGTTGACAAGTCTGCTGAGAAGATTGTGAAGACGGTAAAAGCGACCAGTGCGGTGGTGAGCGGGCCTATTCCGCTGCCCACGCACAAGCGCGTCTATACCGTGTTACGGTCCACGTTCGTGAACAAGAAATCGCGCGAACAGTTCCAGCTCTCGTCATACAAGCGTCTGATAGACATTTACAGCTCCACGGCAAAGACCATTGACGCCTTAATGAAGCTCGAATTGCCGAGTGGCGTCGAAGTAGAAATCAAAGTTTGATAACCTGTAAAAAATTAACGAATCAGAAATGACAGGATTAATCGGAACAAAAATCGGAATGACATCCGTATTCAGTGTTGAGGGGAAGAATATCCCATGCACTGTGATAGAGGCCGGTCCCTGCGTAGTAACGCAGGTAAAGACGGCGGCCACCGACGGTTATGAGGCTTTACAGTTAGGTTTTGGCGAGAAGAAGGAGAAGAACACGTCCAAGGCCGAGTTCGGGCACTTCAAGAAAGCCGGGACTTCCCCCAAGCATCATGTCGTCGAATTTCGCGACTACACGGGCGACTACAAGCCCGGCGATAAGATTACTGTTGGTGTCATCGACCCGGACGGGTGGGTTGACATATCAGGGGTCACCAAAGGAAAAGGATTCCAGGGTGTAGTAAAGCGGCACGGCTTCGGCGGAGTAGGTGGAACTACTCACGGCCAGCATAACCGGCTGCGTGCCCCCGGGTCCTTAGGCGCATCCTCGTTCCCCTCACGGGTAATGCCGGGGATGCGTATGGCAGGACGTACCGGCGGCGATAACCGCATGGCGCAAAACCTGAAAGTACTCAAAGTAATTCCCGAATCGAACCTCATCGTTGTGAAGGGGTCTATTCCGGGCGCAAAAGGTTCAACAGTAATTATTTATCAGTGATGGAAGTACAAGTAGTCAATAAAGCCGGTCAGCAGACCGGACGGACAGTAGCACTGAGCGAGCAGATTTTCGGCATCGAGCCTAACGACCACGCCATCTATATGGACGTCAAGCAGTTCATGGCCAACCAGCGGCAGGGCACCCACAAGTCCAAAGAGCGCGGTGAGGTTGCCGGCAGTACCCGCAAGCTGTTCCGCCAGAAAGGAACCGGCGGCGCCCGCCACGGCATGATTACCGCCCCTATCTATCGCGGCGGTGGTCGCGTCTTCGGCCCGCGTCCCCGAAACTACAGCTTTAAGCTCAACAAGAAGATAAAGGTGCTGGCCCGCAAATCCGCCCTCACCTATAAAGCCCAGGCTAACGACATCCTCGTGCTGGAAGATTTCGTATTGGACATCCCCAAGACCAAAGAAATCGTCGCCATCGGCAATAACCTCAATATCGCCGACAAAAAGACGCTCTTTGTGTTGCCGGAAGAGAACAGGAACATCCTGCTGTCGGCCCGCAATCTCTATCAGGTATCCGTCGTTATCGCTTCCGAGTTAAACACCTATCAGATACTCGACGCCAAGAAATTAGTGTTCCTTGAAAGCTCGGTAGGCAAGTTGGAAGAATATTTCAAACTTAAAGAACAGGAGGAGCAGCAATGAGCAGCATATTAATAAAGCCCATCGTAACGGAAAAGATGATGGCCGAAGGCGAGAAGCATCGCCGTTACGGGTTCAAGGTCAGGAAAGAGGCTAACAAGCAACAGATAAAGAAGGTTGTGGAAGAGCTGTATGATGTGAAAGTTGTGCGGGTCAACACCATGATATATGGTGGCAAGAAGCGCGACCGCTTCACCAAGCGCGGCATCATTAAAGGCCGTACCAGCGCCTATAAGAAGGCCATCATCACTCTTGCCGAAGGCAATAATATTGATTTTTACAGTAATATCTAAATAAATGGCAGTAAGAAAGCTAAATCCAGTCACTCCGGGTCAGAGGAACAAAGTAGTAGGTTCCTTTGATACCATTACTGCATCAACGCCTGAGAAGTCATTGTTGACGCCCAAGCAGCGTACCGGCGGCAGAAATAACCAGGGACGCATGACAATGAGGTATATAGGCGGAGGGCATAAGAAGATGTACCGTGTGATAGATTTCAAGCGCGAGAAGGACAACATTCCTGCACGGGTTGATTCTATCCAGTATGACCCTAACCGCAGCGCCCGCATAGCGTTGCTGGTATATGCCGATGGCGAGAAGCGTTATATTCTGGCGCCTAACGGGTTGCAACCCGGCCAGAAATTGCTTAGCGGCAAGGGCGTTGCGCCCGAAATCGGTAATAGCCTTCCGCTGGGAGAGATACCCTTAGGCACATTGGTGCATAATATAGAGCTTCATCCCGGTCAGGGAGGCATCATGGCACGCAGTGCCGGCACCTACGCACAACTCACCGCCCGTGAAGGCAACTATGCCATCGTAAAGCTCCCCTCAGGCGAATCCCGCATGGTATTGGTCGCCTGCAAAGCTACCGTAGGAATCGTTGGCAACACCGAACACAACCTGGAGCGCTCCGGCAAGGCCGGTCGTACCCGTTGGTTAGGCCGTCGTCCGCGAGTGCGCGGCGTAGTTATGAACCCGGTTGACCACCCCATGGGCGGCGGCGAAGGCCGAGCCTCCGGCGGGCACCCGCGTTCCCGTAAAGGCTTGCTGGCTAAGGGCTATAAAACCCGCGCGCCGAAAAAAGCCTCCAATAAATATATTGTAGAACGCCGCAAGAAATAAACGAAAGGAGAAGCATATATGAGTCGTTCGTTAAAAAAAGGCCCGTTCATCGCATACAAATTAGAGCAGAGAGTGCTGGCGATGAACGAATCCGGCAAAAAGACCACCATCAAGACCTGGAGCCGCGCTTCGGTCATCTCGCCCGATTTCGTGGGACACACTATCGCCGTGCATAACGGCAACAAGTTCATCCCCGTCTATGTTACAGAGAACATGGTGGGCCACAAGTTCGGAGAATTTGCTCCTACCAGAACGTTCCGGGGACATTCCGGCAACCGCAAGTAACCGTAACAGTTCGAGATTAATGCTAAAAAATTAATTAAAATGGGTGCTAGAAAAAGAAATAGAGCAGAAATAATAAAGGAGGCGCGTAAGAGTCAGTACTATGCTACGCTGCAAAATTGCCCCTCATCCCCGCGCAAGATGCGCTTAGTTGCCGACATGGTTCGGGGAATGGAGGTCAATAAGGCATTAGACGTGCTGAAGTTCTCGTCAAAAGCTGCCTCCGGCAAAATCGAGAAATTGCTTATGTCGGCTATCGCCAACTGGCAAAAGAAGAACGAGGGAGAGCGTATCGAAGACAACGAACTCCACATCACCAGTATCATGGTGGATGGCGGCCGCATCTTGAAGCGGCTCCGTCCAGCGCCCCGCGGACGTGGGCACCACATCCTCAAGCGCTCCAACCATGTTACCCTGAGTATAGACAGTGTTACCGTAACCCCCCAAAACGATTAAATAATACATGGGACAAAAAGTTAATCCGATTTCAAATCGTCTGGGAATCATCCGTGGATGGGATTCCAACTGGTTCGGTGGAAAGAACTACGGCGACAAGTTAGTGGAAGACTCGAAAATCCGCGAATATTTGGATACACGTCTGCAACGCGCCGGAATATCCAAGATTGTTATCGAGCGTACCCTCAAACTCATCACAGTTACCATTCACACCTCAAAACCCGGTATTATCATCGGCAGTGGTGGCAAGGAAGTGGACCTGCTGAAAGAAGAGTTGAAGAAGATAACCGGCAAGGATGTCCAAATTAACATCTTCGAAATCAAACGCCCCGAAATCGATGCACAGGTGGTAGCCCAGTCTATCGCCCGCCAAATCGAGGGTAAAATAGCCTACCGGCGGGCCGTTAAGCTGGCCATACAGGGCACCATGCGCAGCGCCGAAGGCGTCAAAGTGCAGGTGTCAGGCCGTCTCAATGGCGCCGAAATCGCCCGCTCGGAAATGTTTAAGGACGGACGTACACCCCTGCACACCCTCCGCGCAGATATAGACTATGCCTTAGCCGAGGCTCTGACAAAAACCGGAATCATCGGCGTCAAGGTCTGGATTTGCAAAGGCGAGGTATATGGTAAACGCGACCTCTCGCCCAACGTGGGTCCGCGCTCGGTAATGTCAGGCGACCACGCCGACCGTGGCGGACGCCCCGACCGTGGTCGCGGCAGAGACCGGGACGACAACCGCGACCGCGGAGACCGCCGTCGTGATGACGCCCGCGGAGACCGCCGTGGAGACCGCCGCGGAAATAATAACGGCTTCAGAAATAAGAGAAAATAACCCTTTAATTCAAAAAGAAGGATGTTACAACCGAAAAGAAGTAAGTTTAGGAGAATGCAAAAGGGCCGCATGAAGGGCAATGCCCAGCGCGGCAACCAGTTGGCCTTCGGCTCTTTTGGCATCAAGACGCTTGAAAATGCCTGGCTGACCGGCCGACAGATTGAAGCAGCCCGTGTGGCCGTTACCCGCCACATGCAACGTCAGGGGCAAATCTGGATTCGGGTGTTCCCCGATAAGCCTATTACCAAGAAACCCGCCGAAGTGCGTATGGGTAAAGGTAAAGGTAATCCCGAAGGGTTCGTCGTGCCGATAACGCCCGGCCGAATCCTCATCGAGGCCGAAGGTGTGCCTTTTGAGCTGGCTAAGGAAGCCCTCCGTCTGGCTGCCCAGAAATTGCCCGTTACCACCAAATTCGTCGTCCGTCGCGACTATGTTGAATCAGAAAATGTAATTTAATACGATGAAGACCTCTGAAATTAAAGAACTGTCCGACAAGGAAATCCGGGAACGGATTCAGGAGCTGAGCGATACATTAGTGCGCCTGCGGATGAACCATGCGGTATCGCCGCTGGAGAACCCCGTAAAGATTCCCAACACCCGCAGAGACATCGCCCGTTTAAAGACCATCCTGCACGAAAGGGAACTCATTAAGGAACAGAAATAATTGACATCATGGAAGAAAGAAATCTTAGAAAAGAGAAAATAGGCGTGGTGGTCAGCAACAAGATGCAAAAGACCATCGTTGTCGCCGTCAAGATGAAGGAGAAGCATCCCATCTACGGCAAGTTCGTCAATAAGACGACCAAGTTCTATGCCCATGACGAGCAAGAAAGCTGCAATATCGGCGACACTGTCCGAATTATGGAGACCCGGCCGCTCAGCAAGAGTAAGCGCTGGCGTATTGTTGAAATTATTGAAAGAGCCAAGTAATCATGATACAACAAGAGACAAGATGCGTAGTAGCCGATAATAGCGGGGCCAAAGAGGCGCTCGTGATTCGGGTACTGGGCGGCACACGCAAGCGCTATGCCACCTTGGGCGATACGGTCGTCGTTACCGTCAAGAGCGCCCTGCCCAGCAGTGAGATGAAAAAAGGCACCGTCTCGAAAGCGATAGTGGTGCGGACAAAAAAAGAAGTTCGCCGTGCTGACGGCAGTTATATTCGCTTCGACGACAACGCCGTAGTGCTGCTGAACAATGCCGGCGAGATGCGCGGAACCCGCATTTTCGGGCCTGTAGCCCGCGAACTGCGCGACCAGAGCACCACCAAAATCATCTCATTAGCCCCCGAAGTTCTGTAACCGCAATAAAAGTTTAATGCAATGCAAAAAAAGTTACATATTAAGAAAGGCGACATCGTTCTGGTTATCGCCGGCGACGACAAATCCAGCCAGGGCCGGGTTTTGAGCGTTGACCGCGAAAAGAACCGTGCGATAGTCGAAGGCGTAAATATCATCAAACGGCACACTAAAGCCAATGCCAAGACCCCGCAAGGCGGCATCGTGGAAAAGGAAGCCCCCGTCCATATCTCGAACCTGCAATTGCTCGACCCGCAAGGCGGCAACGACAAGAGCAAAGGTACCCGTATTGGCCGCCGTATCGGCGAGAAGGGCAAATTAGTGCGCTATGCTAAAAAATCAGGAGAGGAGATTAAATAACAAAATGGCATATACACCGACACTGAAAAAGAAATACTCCGAAGAAGTCATCCCTGCATTAAAAAAGGAATTTGATTATACTTCCGTGATGCAGGTGCCCCGACTGACAAAAATCGTCCTTAACCAGGGCTGTGGAGCAGCAATTGCCGACAAGAAAATCATTGAGGTCGCCACCGAAGAGATGACCCTCATTGCCGGTCAAAAGGCTGTCCAGGCAAAATCGAAAAAGGATATATCCAACTTCAAGTTGAGAAAAAAAGTGCCTATCGGCGTGCGCGTAACCTTGCGTCGCGACCGTATGTACGAGTTCCTTGAACGCCTCGTCAATATCTCGCTGCCGCGTATCCGCGACTTCAAGGGTATTGAACCCAAGTTAGACGGTCAGGGGAACTATACTTTGGGCATCCCCGAACAAATCATCTTCCCGGAAATCAACATTGACAAGGTGGTCAAGATGAACGGAATGAACATCACATTCGTTACTACCGCCAACACCGATGAAGAAGGGTTCGCCTTGTTGAAGCAACTGGGATTACCATTTAAAAATTTAAAGAAGTAAGACTATGGCGAAAGAATCAATGAAAGCCCGTGAGGTGAAGCGCGCCGCATTAGTGGCAAAATATGCCGACAAACGTGCGAAGCTCAAAGAAGAAGGCGACTATATCGGTCTGCAAAAACTGCCGCGAAATTCCTCGCGGGTGCGGTTACATAACCGCTGTAAGCTCACCGGACGTCCCAAAGGATATATCCGGCAGTTCGGCATCAGCCGTATTAACTTCCGGGAGATGGCCTCTCATGGGCTGATTCCCGGCGTAAAGAAAGCAAGTTGGTAATTTTAATATTGTACGCAAATGAGTAAAATTACAGACCCCATAGCAGACCTGCTCACGCGAATCCGTAACGCACAAGCGGCTAAACATCGCGTAGTAGATATCCCTGCATCCAATATAAAGAAGGCAATAACCGTTATCCTCAAAGAGAAAGGTTATATCCTCAACTACAAGTTCGAGGATGATGTAAACTATCAGGGCAACATCAAGATAGCCCTGAAATACGACCCGGAGACCAAACAGCCGGCAATCCGCAACCTCTATCGCGTAAGCCGTCCCGGTTTGCGCAAGTATTGCGACAGCGAAAATATCCCCCGAGTACTCAACGGGCTGGGCATCGCTATCATCTCCACCTCCAAAGGTGTGATGAGCGATAAGGAGGCCCGCATCGAAGGCATCGGCGGCGAAGTATTGTGTTACGTTAGCTAATAAAGGAGGAACAATAAATGTCAAGAATAGGAAAATTACCAATCCAGATTCCGGCGGGCGTAACAGTGAAGGTCGGCGACGACAACACCGTAACCGTCAAGGGCAAATTAGGCGAGCTCTCGCAGCAGGTCTCTCCGGACATCACCGTTGAGGTGGACGGCGCCTGTGTGCTGGTGAAACGCCCCTCCGACGAGCGGCGCCACCGCGCCATGCACGGCCTCTATCGCGCCCTGCTAAACAACATGGTTACAGGCGTGTCGCAAGGCTACGAAGTGAAACTCGAATTAGTAGGCGTGGGATATCGCGCCGAAAACCAGGGCCAGATATTAGACCTCGCGCTGGGTTATTCCCACCATATCTTCATGGAAATCCCCAAAGAAATATCGGTGGAAGCAGTTACTGACAAGCGCAGTAACCCCATCATCACATTGAAGAGCTACGACAAGCAACTGCTGGGCCACGTGGTGGCAAAGATACGCTCGTTCAGACCCCCTGAACCCTATAAGGGCAAAGGTATTAAGTTCGTAGGCGAAGTATTGCGCCGCAAAGCGGGAAAATCGGCAAGCGCTAAATAATAAATTTTGAGAAAATGGCATTAACCAAACAAGAAAGAAGAACCAGGATTAAACACAGAATCCGAAAAATCGTTTCCGGCACCGCCGCGAAACCTCGTTTGAGCGTTTTCAGAAGCAATAAGCAGATTTATGCGCAGTTGATTGACGACGTGAATGGCGCCACACTGCTGGCCGCCTCCTCGTTGGAGCTGAAAGAAGCTCAAGGCACAAAGACCGAGATAGCCGGTCAGGTAGGCAAAGCCCTGGCGGTCAAGGCTCTCGAAAAGGGCCTCGACGCAGTGGTGTTCGACCGCAACGGATACCTGTATCATGGCAGAGTAAAACAATTAGCTGACGCTGCCCGCGAAGGTGGCCTTAAATTTTAATACCTATGGCAAGAGATACCCAAAAAGTCAGAACAACAGACATCGAATTGCAAGACAGGTTGGTAGCTATCAACCGCGTAACCAAGGTTACTAAAGGCGGCCGTACGTTCAGCTTCTCGGCCATCATCGTTGTAGGCAACGGCGACGGCATCGTGGGCTGCGGGCTCGGCAAGGCCGGCGAAATGAGCGTGGCTATGAGCAAGGGCATAGAGGCTGCGAAAAAGAACTTGGTGAAAATCCCCGTTCTTAAGGGTACTATCCCTCACGAGCAGGTCGCCAAGTTCGGCGGCGCCCAAGTACTGCTCAAACCCGCCACCCACGGAACCGGCGTCAAGGCCGGCGGTGCCATGCGCGCAGTGCTGGAAAGCGTGGGCATCCACGACATCCTGGCCAAGTCAAAGGGCTCTTCAAACCCCCACAACTTAGTCAAGGCGACAATGGCCGCCCTGCTCGAACTGCGCGACGCATACACCGTTGCCCGTCAACGTAATATCCCATTAGAAAAAGTCTTTAAAGGTTAACCGATGGCAAAAATTAAAATCACACAGATAAAGAGCAAAATCGGGGCTACAAAGACCCAGAAAGCAACGGTCGAGGCCCTGGGAATCAGGAAACTGAACCACTCTGTAGAGCATGAAGCCACCCCCGAAATCATGGGGATGGTCAATGCGGTTAAACATTTGGTCAGAGTTGAAAATATTTAAAATTATTTGAAGATGATAGACTTAAGTAATCTAAAACCGGCAGCAGGTTCAGTAAAGAACAGAAAGCGTATCGGACGGGGTCAAGGGTCCGGTCGCGGGGGCACGTCCACGCGCGGTCATAAGGGCGCCCAATCCCGTTCCGGCTATAGCCGCACCCGCGGATTTGAGGGGGGCCAGATGCCTCTGCAGCGCGTAGTACCTAAATACGGGTTCAATAATATCAACCGCGTTGAATATAAGGCCATAAATCTTGCCACCTTGCAGACGCTGGCTGACGAGAAGCAAATCACCGACATCGACCTGGCGGCGCTCGTCAGCGTCGGTTTGGTATCCAAGCGGGCCAAGGTGAAAATCCTCGCTAACGGCGCAGTAACCACCGCCCTCACCGTGAAAGCCCATGCGTTCTCGCAGGCGGCCCGGACGGCCATCGAGGCGGCCGGTGGGAAGACCGAACTCATCCAGTCAAAGAACGCTCAAAGCACCATTGACGCATGAAAAGATTCATAGAGACCCTGAAAAATATCTTCAAGATTGAAGACCTGCGGAACAGACTCTGGCAAACATTCCTGCTGCTGCTGATATATCGGCTGGGCAGTTTTGTGGTGCTTCCCGGCATCGACCCCAATTTGCTGACCGCCTACCACGCCAAGGCGCAGGGCGGGCTGATGGGGCTGCTCGACATGTTCTCGGGGGGAGCGTTCTCCAATGCCTCCATATTTGCCTTGGGAATTATGCCCTACATCTCCGCCTCTATCGTGGTACAGCTGTTGGGCATCGCCGTCCCCTACTTCCAGCGGCTGCATAAGGAAGGCGAATCGGGACGCCGGAAAATCAACCAGATAACCCGCTACCTCACGGTAATAGTGCTTGTTGGCCAGTCTATAGCCTATATTGCCAACCTGCGCAGCCAGATACCCGCTGATGCGTTCATGTATCAGACCGCTCAGGGGACGCTGACCTTCGGCTTCCGCTTAGGCGCGGTGCTGGCCCTGACCGCCGGTGGCATGTTCGTACTGTGGCTGGGCGAACGTATCACTGACCGCGGCATCGGTAACGGAATATCCCTCATCATCATGATTGGTATCATCGCCCGGCTGCCCGGAGCCATCGGTCAGGAATTTATCTCCCGTACCGAGCGTAGCTTCAGCGCCGGCATGTTGATGATAATCATCGAGTTCGTCTTCCTGTTCCTCGTGTTCATGGGCAGCATCCTGCTGGTACAGGGCACCCGTCGCATCCCCGTGCAGTATGCCAAACGCATCGTGGGTAACAAGCAATATGGCGGGGTGCGGCAATATATCCCCTTAAAAGTGAACGCCGCTGGCGTGATGCCGATAATCTTCGCGCAGGCCATCATGTTTATCCCCATGTTCTTCACCGGCTTTGCAGGAACCGATTCCATGAGTCGTGTGTGGGCGGTATTAGCCGACCACACCGGATTCTGGTATAACTTCATCCAGTTCACATTGGTGGTCCTCTTCACGTGGTTTTATACGGCAATCACCATTAATCCCACGCAGATGGCTGACGATATGAAACGAAACAGCGGCTTTATCCCCGGCATCAAGCCTGGCAAAAAGACCGTTGACTATCTCGACATGATAATGTCGCGCATAACGCTGCCCGGCTCAATATTTCTGGGCATCGTTACAATACTGCCGGCTTTCGCCATGCGCGCCGGGGTGCAGCAGTCTTTCGCATACTTCTACGGTGGCACTTCGCTGCTGATTATGGTGGGCGTAGTGCTGGATACCCTGCAGCAAATCGAGAGCCATCTGCTGATGCGCCACTACGATGGTCTGATGAAATCGGGCCGAATCAAAGGACGTTCCGGTGGATTGTATTAATGAACCATTGTTGGAAACAATAATAGCACGAAATGGCGAAACAACCTTCGATAGAACAGGACGGGACAATCATTGAGGCATTATCGAATGCCATGTTCCGCGTAGAGCTCGAAAATGAGCACGTCTTGACTGCGCATATCTCCGGCAAGATGCGGATGCACTACATCAAAATCCTGCCGGGCGATAAGGTCAAAGTTGAGATGTCGCCCTATGACCTGACCAAAGGCCGAATCACCTTCCGATATAAAAGCTGATATTGCGACAACAAATTATAACTAATTACTCATCATAAAAGAAGAGACATCATGAAAGTTAGAGTTTCCATTAAGAAGCGCGACGACGACTGCAAGATAGTTCGGCGGAAGGGGCGCTTGTATGTTATCAATAAAAAGAACCCCAAGTTTAAACAACGGCAGGGATAAATTACTAATTCTGTAAAAATTAAAGTATATGGCTCGTATAGTAGGAGTTGATATTCCCAATAATAAGAGAGGAGAGGTCGCCTTAACATATGTTTATGGCATCGGTCGCAGCCGCGCTCGATGGGTGCTCTCCCAATCCGGTGTGGATTACAATACGAAAGTGGAAGATTGGAACGATGAGCAGTTCGCCGCTATCCGCAAGGTCATCAGCGAAAGCTTTAAAGTAGAAGGCGAGCTTCGTTCGGAGACCCAGCTGAACATCAAGCGGCTGATGGACATCGGCTGCTATCGCGGTATCCGGCACCGTATCGGGTTGCCTGTTCGCGGTCAGAGCACCAAGAACAATGCCCGTACCCGTAAAGGAAAGAAGAAGACCGTCGCTAACAAGAAAAAAGCCACTAAGTAATTAAATAGGAAGTAGTTATGGCAAAGAAACCAAGTACGACAAAAAAGAGAGTAGTAGTGATAGAGGCCTCCGGGCAAGCCCACATACACTCGTCTTTCAACAACATCATCGTTTCGCTGGCCAATAATAACGGCGAAATCATCTCGTGGTCGTCGGCGGGCAAGAAAGGGTTCCGCGGCTCCAAGAAGAACACCCCGTATGCCGCGCAAGTGGCCGCAGAAGAGTGCGCAAAGACCGCCTACGACTTGGGGCTGCGCAAGGTCAAGGTGTTCGTTAAGGGGCCGGGTAACGGTCGCGAATCCGCCATCCGCGCAATCAATAACAGCGGAATCTTAGTCAGCGAAATCGTTGACGTAACCCCGCTACCCCATAACGGATGCCGCCCGGCGAAAAGACGACGTGTTTAATCCTTAGTTTAAAGAGAAATATGGCAAGATATACAGGTCCAAAATCCAAGATTGCCCGTAAGTTCGGCGAACCGATTTACGGCCCCGATAAAGTTCTCGACAGGAAGAACTTTCCCCCCGGCTTCCACGGCCACAGCAGCCTGCGTAAGAAGAAGTCGGAATATGGCGAACAGCTGAAAGAGAAACAGAAGGCCAAATATACGTATGGCGTTCTGGAGCGGCAGTTTGCCAACCTCTTCGCAAAAGCCTCCTCCTCAAAGGGCATCACCGGCGAGGAGCTGCTAAAGATGCTCGAATCGCGGCTGGATAATGTGGTGTACCGTTTCGGTATCGCCCGCACCCGCGCCGCTGCGCGACAATTAGTCTCGCATAAGCATATCACCGTCAACGGGAATGTGGTTAACATCCCCTCCTATCAGGTACGTCCGGGCGACATCGTCGGGGTCCGTGAGAAGTCCAAATCGCTGGAAATCATCACCACCTCGCTGGCCGCCCGCACCAGCACCCGATATTCATGGCTCGAATGGGACGCCGCCGAACTGCGCGGCAAGTTCCTTAACCGCCCCGAACGAGAAGAAATCCCCGAAAAAATCAGGGAACAGCTAATCGTTGAGTTGTACTCTAAATAATCAGTAATTATGGCAATATTAGCGTTTCAAAAGCCCGACAAAGTTGTTATGCTCGAATCGACCGACAAGTACGGGAAGTTCGAATTCCGCCCGCTGGAGCCGGGCTACGGTATTACTATCGGCAACGCTCTGCGACGCATCCTGCTCTCGTCCCTCGAAGGCTACGCTATCACCTCGGTGAAAATAAACGGCGTAAACCACGAGTTCGCGACCATCGCGGGAATCATGGAAGATGTAACCGAAATAATCCTCAATCTCAAACAAATCCGCTTCCGGCAGGAACTAGATGACTCTGATGTAGAGGATGTTTCTATCCGTATCTCAGGCCAGGATAAGTTCACCGCCGGAGATATTAACAAGTTCATGTCCAACTTCCGCGTACTTAACCCGGAATTAGTTATTTGCCGCATGGAACCCGACGTCAAGTTGCAGTTAGATTTACTCATCAGCAAAGGACGCGGCTATGTGCCAAGCGCTGAGAATGTGCCTGCTGACAAGGAGAAGGCCGCCGAATTTGGCCGTATATCCATCGATTCTATCTTCACCCCCATCAAAAACGTGAAATACTCGGTGGAAAACTTCCGGGTAGAACAAAAGACCGATTACGAAAGGCTGATTATCGAAATCACCACCGACGGCTCCATCCACCCCAAAGAGGCCCTCAAAGAGGCTGCAAAAGTGCTGATTCTCCACTTCATGCTCTTCTCTGACGAGAAAATCACTATCGAACAGGAAGAGAAGTTCTCCAACGAGGAGTATGACGAGGAACTCGTGCACATGCGGCAGCTGCTGAAGACCCGTCTGATAGACATGGACCTGTCCGTAAGGGCGCTCAACTGCCTTAAAGCAGCCGAAGTAGAGACAATGGGCGAGCTGGTTACCTTCAATCGCAACGACCTGCTGAAGTTCCGAAACTTCGGCAAGAAGTCGCTCAACGAGCTGGACGAACTGCTGACCCAGATGCACCTCACTTTCGGCATGGATATTACCAAATATAAAATAGACAAAGATTAAATGAGACATAATAAAGTAATTAATCATTTGGGACGAACCAGCGCCCACCGGAAAGCATTGCTGTCCAACATGGCCTGTTCGTTAATCTTCCATAAACGTATCAGCACGACCGTTGCCAAGGCTAAAGCCCTGCAGCGATTTGTCGAGCCGTTAGTCAGTAAGTCAAAAGACGATACCACTCACTCGCGCCGCGTGGTGTTCAGCGCCCTCAAAAGCAAAGAAGCCGCTGCCGAGCTCTTCCGCACTGTCGCTGCCAAAGTAGGAAGCCGTCCGGGCGGATACACCCGTATCCTCAAAACCGGCTCCCGTATTGGCGATAATGCCGATATGTGTATCATCGAATTAGTGGACTTCAACGAGAACATGCTGGCTGCCAAAGAGCAGAAAACAAAATCTCGCCGCTCCCGTCGCGGAGGTGCCAAAAAAACCGCCCCCGAACAGCCCGTCATTACGGCCACATCAACCCCTGAAGCCCCCGTAAAAGAGGCCGAAGTCGTTGCAGAACAGCCCGAGGCCTCACAGGAACAGCCGCCTGTAGCCGCCACTGACGAGACCACTAATGCCTGAGGCAACGAAAAATTGTTATGTATCATCATGTTTTATTCACGGCTACGTAGGTCTTACTATGTAGCCGTTTTTAAATGACCATGCATTTTTTCTCAAAAAAACACAGACATCAGTTGCCCGTATTAAAAAAACAGCTAACTTTGTACTGAAATTCTAAAATAATAATTTTTTCAATAACATGATTGTAGTTCCTATCAAAGAAGGAGAAAACATTGACAGAGCGCTGAAACGCTTCAAAAGAAAATTCGAGAAGACCGGCGTCATTAAAGAGCTGCGCCAGCGTCAGGCCTTTACCAAACCCTCTGTTATCAGACGGGACGAAATAAAGAAGGCTATCTACGTCCAGCAGTTGTTGCGACAGGAAAATTAAGCGCCCCGTGTGCTCCGGTTCCTGTACGCTCTGGTATTCAACTTTTTACTAATTGACATGACATATCAGGAATCGTTCATAAACTACCTGAAGTTTGAGAAATGGCACTCCGGCCATACGGTCGTTGCCTATCAAACCGACCTCGAACAGTTCGCTGTTTTCATGGCAGAGGATGCCAAAATAGCCGACCTGTTGGAGGTGCGGCGTGAGCATATCAGAAGTTGGGTTGTCGCGCTCATGAGAGCGGGGGACGCCCCCAAAACCGTCCGCCGAAAACTCACTGCGTTACAGTCGTTCTATAAATTTCTGATGAAGCAGGAACTGATTTCCGGCCTGCCGACTGACGGGGTGCCATTACCCAGACTGCCTAAGCGGTTACCCGCATTTGTCCCTGAAGACAAACTTAACCGGCTGTTAGACGCCGACTGCTTCGGCAGCGATTTCGAGGGAGTCCGTAATCGTCTGATTATCAGTTTACTTTATTCTACGGGAATGCGTCGCGCCGAGCTTATACGTCTTCGTGACAGCGATTTTTACACAGACGAATACCTCATCCGGATTTTCGGGAAGAACAATAAAGAGCGAATCATTCCCTTTCCGCGTCCTCTGAGCGCCGAAATCCGTGCCTACCGTGAGCTGCGCGACCGTACCTTCCCCGGTCTGATACTTCCCCGCTTCCTTGTTACTGCCAAAGGCGCCCCGCTATATGACAACTTCGTTTACCGCGTCGTCAGGGAGGGGCTTGCACTGGCCACCACCATGGAAAAACGAAGCCCGCACGTGTTGCGCCATTCCTACGCAACTCACCTGCTCGACCACGGCGCTGACCTCAACGCTATTAAGGAACTGCTGGGGCACGAGAACCTCGTTGCAACCCAGGTATATACCCACGTAACAACCGAACATCTCAAACGAATATATAAACAGGCCCATCCGCGGGCCGATGATTAGTTAATTAATTCTTAAATTATTACTACTATGAACATCACCGTTAATTCTATCAGCTTCAAAGCAGACCAAAAACTGCATGACTTTGCCGTGAAAAAAACCGGCAAACTCGAACTCTTCTTCGACAGTATCATCGCGGCCGAAGTGAACATGAAAGTCGAAAAGCCCGAAGCGGCCAACAATAAAGTGGTCGAAATCAAGCTGTCTGTTCCCAACAGCGCTGACTACCTCTTCGCCCAGAAACAGGCGGATTCCTTTGAAGAAGGCATTGACCTCTGCGTTGACGCCCTCAAAAAACAATTAGTGAAATATAAGGAAAAATTGCGGCTGAAATAAGGCCAAATACCGTTATATTGAGTTCGCCTGACCTCCCCCTGTAAACAGCAGGGGCAGGCACCATTGTTCGGCATGCAGCAGGCTTGCGGTTCCTTTCGTGTGTTAGACCGGCAATAATTTGTTGACCGTGTACATGCTGCAACATGGCAGGAGAGCGGAATGTGCCTGCAAGTGTTTCGCGTGGCATAAATACAGACTTTTGAAACAGACTGTGATGTGGCTTTTTATGGCGTCTTCCTGTCATTGTAGCTGGCTGTTGCCCTGTATCGCGGTACAGAAGGGGCGGTGTATAACGTGCGGTTGGGCGGCTGCTGACTTTACGATAGCTGTCCGATTAAAAAAGTGGCAAAAAAAGGTAAAAGAAAAGGGTTTGTGTATAATATGAAAAAAAAACGTTATATTTGCCCCGCAAAATGGAGCCGAAATTTGGCACGACATTTGTAAGTACCTTAAGAATAGATAATATTTTTTGACACAATTAATTCAAATACGTTTAAGATGAGAAAGATTAATTTTTTTGTAGTATTGCTGGCAGCAGCAATGGTAAGCGCCTGCGGGAGCAAGCAGAAGCTCTCCGATGGTGAAGTCGAGATTATCACGCCGTGTTCCGGGCCGGAGTTTATGACCGATGGCGAGTATTTTCGCGCCAGTGCGGTGGGGAGTTCTACAGACCAGACCATAGCGAAAAAGAAAGCGCAGACCACCGCGCGGACGGAGATAGCCACCGCCATTTCGTCCAAAGTTAAAGCCGTTACTGACGATTACCTGTCCTCCTACAGTGTTGGAGAGAACGACGAGAGCAAGCGCCGTTTCCAGGAGCTGAGCCGTACCGTCGTTGACCAGCAGCTCAACGGGGTGCGTACAATCTGCGAAAAAACCACCAAAACCAAGGAAGGTCTGTATAAAGTCTATACGGCGTTGGAACTTGGCGGCGACGAAATCGCCAACGCAATGGCCAACCGCATTAAGAACGACGATAAACTGCGTATCGACTTCGAATACGAAAAGTTCAAGAAGGTATTTGACAGCGAGATGCAGAAATTGGCGGACGAGAAATAATGGTTTATGTATATACGGTCGGCTTTCATGCTGAGTGAGAGCCGACCGTTGTTTTTTACGTATGCCGAAAAAAATCATCGTCGCAGCAGGATTGCTTCTGCTGTGTCGGCTGGCGTGGGGACAACGGGATACGCTGTACAACAAGCCGTTACGGTGGAGCACTTCGCCATTTGAGACATTACCCTCATGGGTTTTTGTCGCCTCCGCAAACGGGCATACGCTCGGCGTGTCCGACCCGTGCCTGAAACCGGAAGCCGCCCGCAGGCAAGCCGTATGTCGCGCTGTCTATCTCTTCTCAATGCAGCAGGCCAATGTACGACTGATGTCAGACCTCTTCGCCACTGCCCGGCAGAGCCGCAAGAGTGATAAACTGCTCGTGATGGCCCGGATTGAGCAACCACCGGCAACATACGCCTGCAGGATTGTTAACGAGCATGTTTCAAAATATGGCGAATGTTTTGTGGAGGCCGCCGTCGTCGAACAGCCCCCTGCCGATGCCGAAGTAACCGCAGAACTGATGTCGTCAAGCGAACTGATGCTGCTCTGCGCACATGACCTTACCGACATCATCGAAGTCAAACTTGTCGCCCAACTTACTGCCTCCGATTGTGTGCTTCTTAGTGACATCAAAGGCAATCGGCGTAACTTGACGGCAGTTTCTGCAATCAACGGCGTGAAAATCAACTTCCCTCGACAAGGCTACTGGTACGAGGCGGGGGGTAACCGTAAAAATACTGACATAAGTTCAAGATTGAACAACTCATTTTGGAACGCTTACATAACATCGTTCCTGAAAACACTGCTGACATACAACTTTAATGAGGTGTCTGTCAGGCAATTGGATGATACATATAATGACGACGAGACCACCCTTGCACGGGAGCGCGTGATAGCAGACCTGTCGATAAAGAACATCGCATTAAGTGTTTACGGCAATGAGCTCTTTGCAGAGTGGCAAATTTTACCGATAAAAGATGTTGTGCAATGATACGAAAGATTACCGTTTTTTTGGCGCTTGTAATGCTGGCGCCGATGGTCGCATTTTCGCAGTTCGAGGACGAGCGGCGCGAATTTGACGAGTTTATAAAGCGCGAAATGCAGTCGTTTGACGATTTCGTGGAAGAACAGAACAGGGAATTTGCGAAGTTCCTGCGGGAGACGTGGGTCGAATACGACGTTAATGCCCCGTTTGTCCGCCCGAAGCGGCCGGAGCCGGTGAAGCCGACGAAGTATAATAAGGACTTGCCGCCGACCTCCCCCAAGGAGACGCCCGTTACTGATGTAACGAAAATCCCGTCGGCGCCTGTTCCTGCCCCTGAACAAACCCCGCAGCCGCCCGCCGTGCCGGAACCGGTGGTTCCTGTCGTGCCCGAAGCGCCGCCCGCCGTGCCCACTGCCGCCCTGAAGTTTGATTTCTACGGCGACCAGGTCGCCATCGACCCCGCGCTCAAAGGCGCCGTATCCCTGACCGGAATCGCCGAAAACGACATCGCCAACGCATGGGAAGCTCTCAGCCGCCTCAACTATAAACCGTTAGTGGACGGATGCCTCACCCTGAAAAAGAGCATGGCCCTCAACGACTACGGCTACCTGCTGCTGGCATATACTGCTGCCGAAAACCTGAATACCTCCAAAAAAGCTAATAACACCGTGCTGTTGCAATGGTTCATAGTCTGTCAGTCGGGCTATCGGGCCAGACTGGCCCGTTCAGGCAGTCAGCTGTTGCTACTCTTCGCTACCGATGACCGGATTTACGGCAACAGCTTCCTGCGGCTGAATAACGAAATATATTATATCTTCCGCAATAAACTGGATTCGGAAGCCTCACTGTGTACCTATAACAGGGACTTCGGCGCCGCCACCCGCAAGATTGACATGCACATTGCCACCCCGCAGATGTTCGGCGGCAAAACGTCTTCAAAAAATTTCTCCGCAAAGAACTTCCCCCTGAAAGTCTCCGCATCGGTCAGCGAGAAGCAGATACTTTTCTACAAGGACTACCCGCAGTGCGATTTCTCCGTATATGCCAACGCCCCCGTCAGCGATGATATCAGCAACATAACTTTCCCCCAACTGAAGGCCGCGGTGGCCGGAAAGAGCGATGAGCAGGCCGTCAACATGCTGCTCAACTTCGTGCAGACCGCTTTCGCATATAAAACTGATGACGAGCAGTTCGGTTATGAGAAGCCGCTGTTTGTCGAGGAGACCTTCTATTATCCCTATTGCGACTGCGAGGACCGTTCAATACTGTTTTCGTGTCTGGTGCGGACGTTGCTGGGCTTGGATGTCGTCTTTCTGGAATACCCCAACCATCTGGCTACAGCTGTCTGCTTTAATGCGGCTGTTGCGGGCGACTACCTGACGGTCGGGCAAAAGAAATACGTCATCTGTGACCCCACATATATCGGTGCGGGTGTTGGCAAAACCATGCCGCAATATCAGAATTCATCGGTAAAAGTGTTGCAGCAGTAAGCCATGGATGTAAAGATAGAAGCGGGCTGGAAAGCCATCCTTGCCGACGAGTTTGAGCAGCCCTATTTTAAGACGCTGACCGACTTTGTGCGCAGTGAATATGCTGCCACAACGGTGTATCCTCCGGCGCGGCTGATATTTAACGCTTTCGACAGCTGTCCCTTTGAGGCGGTCAAGGTGGTCATCCTTGGCCAGGACCCGTATATCGGGCCGGGCGAGGCCCACGGGCTGTGCTTTTCTGTGAACGACGGCATCACCTTCCCGCCCAGCCTGCGTAACATCTTCCTCGAACTGAAAAACGACGTCGGCAAAGAGATACCTCTTAGCGGCAACCTCACCGCATGGGCACAACAGGGCGTACTGCTGCTCAACTCACTGCTGACGGTACGCGCCGGACAGTCGGGCTCGCATCAGGGCAAAGGCTGGGAGCGTTTCACCGATGCGGTTATCCGCCGTATCAATGAGCATAAACGGCATACAGTATTCATCCTTTGGGGCAACTATGCAATCCGCAAAGGCGAATTTATCGACCGCGCACGGCATTTGGTACTCACCTCCGTGCACCCGTCGCCGCTATCGGCCTCACGCGGCTTCTTCGGCAACAGGCATTTCAGCACCGCCAATGCCTACCTCTCCATGAACGGAGATACCCCTATTAACTGGTAGCTCCACGCACAGTACAGTGTACACTGTACAGGTGGTTTATGGTTCATAATATTATCAGTATATTATTAATGATAATCATACAATATTATTTTTACAAAAAATAATATTATGTATTATTGATTTCATTACCTTTGCAAAATCTTCAACGCGGAGTTTAAACAGGCTCCTGCTCCATGCTGAAATTATTAACAGGAGCCGTCAGTTAAAAACAATAAGAATGAAAAGAAGAATGTTTTAGTTTTCTGCAATTATCCTGATTGCAGGCAGTTGTGCGAAAAACAACGATTATCAGGCTGCAATAGCCGCCAATTTTTCTGTACCCCTTTCTTTGGACAGAAAGTTGGACTTTGTTAAACAATTATTTATCATTTCTTTTTGAGAAGAAGTAGAATTACCTACTTCTCCTCGCAAAGATTTTTTATTTTT